>JBBILP010000009.1:0-15301 GCA_037444885.1 Actinomycetota bacterium
GGCCGCATTCCCTTCGTGGAGACCGACTTCATCTTCGCCGCCGTCGGGGAGGAGCTCGGGCTTCTCGGCGCGGTCGCGCTCATAGTGGCCTACCTGGTCATCTGCATGCGAGGGCTGGCGACAGCCGCCCGCGCCCGCTCGGACATGGCCGCGTTCTCGGCGATCGGCCTGGTGGCGACCTTCGGACTGCAGACGTTCGTCATCATCGGCGGAGTGACGCGCCTGATCCCGCTCACCGGGATCACCTTGCCCTTCGTCTCCTACGGCGGCTCCTCGGTGATCTCGAACTTCATCCTGCTCGCGCTGTTGGCGCGCGCCGGAGACGCTGCCTCCGAGGACGCCGAGCTGCTCAGCATCGGCGGAACCGGGCTTCTCGGCCGCCTGGCGCTCGCTCAGCGCGTGCGCGTGGTGGCCGCTTTGGTCTCGGCGCTATCGGTCGCCCTTGTCGCGAATCTGACGTACGTGCAGGTCGTGCGCGCGGACGCGCTTGCCGCACATCCCGCGAACACGCGCGGCCTGGCCGAGGAGTGGGCGCAGGCGCGCGGCTCCATCCTCACTCGCGACGGCGTCATCCTGGCCGAGTCCGTGCGAGCCGGCTCGAAGTTCGAGCGGCGCTACCCCGCCGGGAGTCTCGGCGCGCACGTTGTGGGCTACTACAGCCCCACGTACGGTCGCGCGGGGATGGAGGCCGCGACGAACGAAGCGCTGGCCGGTCGCAGGCAGTTCGCCAGCTTCCAGGACGTGATCGACGCCGCGGCCGGACTCCCGGTCGTCGGCAACGACGTGGTGCTCACTCTCGACAGTCGCGTGCAGAGGGCCGCCGAGAAGGCGCTCTCGGGCCGTCGGGGCGCATGCGTCGTGCTCGACCCCAGAACGGGCGCCGTGCTGGGGCTGGCGTCCTCCCCGACCTACGCGCCCTCGGAGGTGGACGAACGCTGGAAGACGCTTTCCTCGGCGAGCGGCCCGGCGCCGTTGGTGGACCGAGCGCTTTCCAGCCTCTACCCTCCCGGCTCGACGTTCAAGGTCGTCACACTGACCGGCGCGCTGTCGGGCGGGGTCGCCGAGCCCTCGTCGCGCTACGCCGGGCCGGGTCGCATCGAGATAGGCGGCGCTCCGGTCACGAACTTCGAGGGTGGCAGCTACGGCAGCATCGACCTCGTGAAGGCCACCTCATCCTCGGTCAACACCGTCTTCGCGCAGCTTGCGGTCGATATGGGCGCGGATGCGCTCGTGGGGCAGGCCGAGGCGTTCGGCTTCGGAGACGCTCCGCCGATCGAGTTGCCGGTCGCCACATCCCTCATGCCCGTGCCCGCCGAGATGACGACGTGGGAGCTGGCCTGGGCGGGGGTGGGTCAGCCGGTGGGCGAGCACGCCTCGCCTCCGGGTCCGCAGGTCACACCGCTGCAGATGGCGCTGGTGGCGGCCGGAGTAGCGAACGACGGCGTCGTGATGCGCCCCCACCTCATCGCCGAGGTCCGAGACGAGGGCGGACGCACGCTCGCGACCAGCTCGCCGAAGCGCTGGACGGTCGCCACCGACCCCGAGACAGCCGACACCGTGACCGACATCATGGTCCGCGCGGTCACGTCGGGCTCCGGCGCACGCGCCGCGATTCCCGGCGTGGCGGTCGCCGGAAAGACCGGCACGGCCGAGGCGGGCAAGAGCGTGAACACGCACGCCTGGTTCGTCGCCTTCGCTCCCGCCGAGAACCCCACGGTCGCGGTCGCGATAGTGCTTGAGAACGCAGGTGTCGGCGGGCGGGTGGCGGCACCGGCGGCCAAACCGGTGCTCCAAGCGGCGCTGAGCGCGCAGAAAGGCCCTAGGTGAGCTTCGCTCCAACTGGAAGTGCGCATCGGATAGAATACGGGGCGACGGCTCAAGACCGTCCCCGCACGTAGAAGCGGAGAGAGACGCGTGGATGAACTGATCTTCGGCCGCCGATATAGAGTGACCGAGAAGATCGGCACGGGCGGCATGGCCGACGTGTTCAAGGCCGTGGACGAAGTCCTCGGACGAACTGTCGCCGTCAAGGTCCTCCACCCCAAGTACGCAGCCGAGCCCAACTTCGTCGCTCGGTTCCGACAGGAGGCGCAGGCGGCGGCCAATCTCTCGCACCCCAATATCGTGAACATCTACGACTGGGGTCGCGACGACGAGACCTACTACATCGTCATGGAGTACGTGCGCGGTACGGACCTGAAGGACCTCGTGGAAAGCCAGGGCGCGCTCGACCCCAACAAGGCCGCCGAGTACGCCTCTCAGGTCTGCGCGGCTCTCGCGGTCGCCCACGGCTACGACATCATTCACCGAGACATCAAGCCGCACAACATCGTGCTCACTCCCGATGGGACCATCAAGGTCATGGACTTCGGCATCGCTCGCGCCGGGAACACGACCATGACGCAGACGGGCTCCGTGCTCGGCACGGCACACTACGTGAGCCCCGAGCAGGCGCAGGGCAGGAGCCTCGGCGCGGCCTCCGACCTCTACTCGCTCGGCATCGTGTTGTACGAGCTGACCACCGGGAAGCTGCCCTTCGACGGGGATTCACCCGTCGCTGTCGCCTTGAAGCAAGTCAACGAAGAGCCGATCCCGCCGAGGGAGCTTCGCCCATCCATCCCGACGAGCCTCGAGGCCATCATCCTCCGAGCGATGCGCAAGAAGCCCTCCGACAGATACGCGTCCGCCGAGGAGATGAGGGCCGACCTGCGTCGCTTCTTGGCCGGTCAGGACGTTCCACTCTCAGTGTCCTCGGCCCCTCGGCCCGTCGACGAGACAACGGTCATGCCGGCCGTCCACTCCTCCGCACCGCCGAGAGTGCGCCCCGTGCCGAAGCGTCGCCCGATGTGGCCCTGGATAGTCACGGTGCTCGCACTGGTCGCAGTGGGACTGGGCGTCGCGTACGCGGCGGGCATCATCGGCCCCTCGGTGGCCGTTCCTGAGCTCACCGGTATGACCGAGGAGGAGGCCACCATCACGTTGCAGGCGGCCGGACTGGAGATCGGCGAGGTCAAGCGGGAGTTCAGCATCGAGATCGACGACGGAATCATCATCGACTGGTCGCCGAAGTCCCCCGTCCGGGTGCGCAAGGGCAGCGAGATCGACCTCGTCGTGAGCAAGGGACCGGACCTCGTCGAGATCCCGAACGTCGCTGGCATGAGCGAGACTGACGCGTTTGAGGTGCTGAAGCAGGCCGCGCTCGACATATCCTCGGTCAAAAGGGAGTACAGCACCGACGTCGCCGCCGACTTCGTCATCGGCACGGATCCACCCGCGCTCACAGAGGTCCCGAAAGGATCGCAGGTGGTGCTCATCGTCTCCAAGGGAGTCGAGACCAAGAAGGTGCCCAACGTGGTCGGCAAGACGCGCGCTGAGGCGGCGAAGGCCCTTGAGGACGCCGGCTTCAAGGTCAAGGTGATCGAGCAGTTCAGCGAGACCGTGGCCAAGGGCAAGGTTGTCAGCCAGAGGCCGGATGGCGACGTGCTGGTAGATGCGGGCAGCACGATCACGATCTACGTCTCGAAGGGCGTGGAGGTCATCAAGGTCCCGGACGTCGGCGGCCTGAGCGAAGCGGACGCGAAGAAGAAGCTGCAGGACGCGGGGTTGAAGGTACAGGTTGAATACCAGCCGAGCATGGAGAACGACGTCGTGCTCAACCAGAACCCGCTGCCCAATACCGATGCTCGCCGAGGCGACACTGTCACGATATACGTGGGGAAGACGCCAGGTCCCTAGCTCGCCCGGACGGCCGATCTGGCCGTGCACGTGGCGCGACCGGATCCTGCGCCTTCTGCGATTCGGCCTTGCGCTTGTGTGCGTTCTTCATCCTGCGGGGGTACAAACCCCTAAACCCGGGGAATGAGCCGCTCGTGCGGCTCTTGTTGGAGGAGGCTTCCGTGACTCGGCTTCGACAAGCGCGCGCCATGACGCTCTTGATTGCGCTGGTGATGGCGCTCGCCAACCCGTACGCGCTAGCCGTCGATCACCGGACACCGTCGGTCGGCGGCGCCGCCGCCGAGAACGCGAGTTCCTACCGCTACGTCACGCGCTGGCCGCGGCCCACCTGGCACCTCAAGAAGCCCACGGCCGTGGCCTTCGATAGCGCCGGGAACGTGTATGTCGCGGACCGCGACAACAACCGCGTGCAGAAGTTCACCTCCCAGGGGCTGCTGCTCGCACGGTGGGGCGCCCTCGGCAGCGCCGACGGAGCCTTCAACCAGCCCTCGGGAATCGCTGTGGACGCTTCGGGGAACGTGTACGTGGCCGACACCGGGAACCACAGGATCCAGAAGTTCAGCTCGTCAGGGACGTTCCTGGCGAAGTGGGGCAGGTCTGGTGGACCCGACTTCTCGGGATCGGGCAATGGCGAGTTCAACGGCCCGAAGGGCATAGCCGTCGACAGCAGCGGCTACGTATACGTGGCCGACACAGCGAACGCGCGTATCCAGAAGTTCACCTCGGCTGGCGCGTTCGTCACGAAATGGGGAACCCCGGGCTCCAACGTCGCTCAGTTCCTCGCCCCGACGGACGTCGCGGTGGATGCTTCGGGCACTGTTTGGGTGGTGGACGCGGATGCGACGAACGCCCGCGTCCAGCGGTTCGACTCCAACGGGACGACGTCAACCGCCATGTGGGGTGTGTACGGCACTGGGAACGGCCAGTTCAAGGCCCCCAGCGGGATCACCGTGGACTCGGCGGGCAACGTGTACGTGGCGGACAAAGCCAACCACCGCGTGCAGAAGTTCACCGGCTCTGGCGTGTTCCTTGCCAAGTGGGGCGCCTGGGGACCGGACGATGGCGATTTCAACGATCCCATGGGCATCGAGGTCGACCTGGAGGGCAACATCCGTGTAGCCGACACGGACAACGACCGCGTGTGTCGCTACAGCCCCGAGGGAACCTGGCTCGGCATCGCAGGCAGCTACGGAACGAGCCAGGGTCGATTCAAGTCGCCTGCGGGCGTTGCTGTAGGACCGAGCGGCGAGGTGTTCGTCGCGGACGCGCTCAACCACCGTGTGCAGCGGTTCGACGCGGCCGGCACGATCATCCTCGCCTGGGGACGCGGATTTGCCACCTCGGCCAATGATGGCTTCAACGAGCCGTCGGCCATCGCGGTGACCACAACCGGTACGGTCTTCGTCGCCGACACGAAGAACAACCGCATCAAGAAGCACCTTCCCGACGGAACGTACGTGACGAAGTGGGGCAGCCTCGGAACGGGCGACGGATGGTTCACGGCGCCTCGCGGGGTGGCCGTGGATGGATTGGGAAACGTCTACGTCGCGGACACGGGCAACCATCGGGTGCAGGTCTTCGACTCCGACGGCAACTTCATCCGCAAGTGGGGCGCGCAGGGCTCGGCTGACGGGCAGTTCAATTCCCCGCGCGGCATCACGGTGTCGGGTTCCGGTACCGTACTCGTCGCAGACACTGGCAACAATCGGGTTCAGATGTTCTCGCCTCTCGGTGTGTTCCTCGGCAAGTTCGGTTCGGCCGGGAGCGGAAACGGGCAGTTCGCGGCACCTAGCGACGTGGCGGTCGAGCCCGACGGCCACGTGCTGGTCGCCGATCGCGACAACAACCGCGTCCAGAAGTTCTCCTCGGGCGGCTCGTTCCTGCTCAAGTACGGCACTCACGGTACCGAGCCCGGCGAGTTCATGAGGCCCGCCTCCATCGAGGCCGGCGAGGACCACAAGTCCTACGTCTGCGAAACGGACAACCACCGCGTACAGGCGTTCGTGCCGTATACCCCGGTCGGCGTCACGATCTCGGGAGTGGCTGACGGGGTGGCCTACCCGACCACGGTCACGCCGTCGGTCACGTTCGTAGGTGACGACCTCGTCTCCACCGCGATCACGCTGAACAGCGCGCCTTGGACTCCAGGGAGCATCGCCGCCGAGGGGTCGTACACGCTCTGGGCTTGGGCCAACGACTCGACAGGCGCGGAGGCCTCGGTGACGGCGCGGTTCTGGGTGGACAAGTCACCGCCCGCAACCGTCGACGACGCGCTCGCCTCCTACGACGACACCGCGACCATCACGCTTACCTCGACGGACACGGTCTCGTGGGTCTCGGCGACCTACTACCGGCTGGATGGCGGGCAGACCCAGAGCGGGACCGGGCTTACCGTGACCTCCGCCGGTGCTCACATGCTTGACTACTGGTCGGTGGATGCGGCCGGAAACGTCGAGTCCACGCATACAGTGGGCTTCGCGGTGGCCGACACCCTGCCGCCGATCACCACGTCGAACGCCCTTCCCGCGTACAACTCGACCGCGACGATCACCCTGACGGCGGTGGACCCGGGCTCCGGCGTGGCGGCCACCTACTGGCGCCTGAACGGAGGCGCCACCCAGACAGGAACGCTCGTCACGACCACAACTGTCGGCTCGCACACGCTCGAGTTCTGGTCCGAGGACAACGTCGGTCACGTCGAGGCCACCAAGTCGGTGCACTTCGAGGTCTTCGGGGGCGCGGACGTCGAGCGACTCGCCGACGGCAACCGCTTCCTGACGGCTGTGGCCTTGTCGCAGCAGACGTTTGCCGGCGGTTCGGTCTCTACGGTCGTCCTCGCCACTGGCGAGAGCTACGCGGACGCGCTTGCCGCCTCGAGTCTCGCGGGCGCGCACGGCTCGCCGCTCCTGCTCACTCAGCGTGCCGTGCTGCCCTCGGCCGTGCTCGCCGAGATCACGCGCCTTGGCGCGACGGACGTCGTTCTGGTTGGTGGAGAAGCGGCGATCTCGAGCGGAGTGGCGACCGCGCTCGGCGGCGCGGGGAAGTCCGTGCGCCGCGTGGCGGGCTCAAACCGCTACGCGACCGCGGCTGAGGTCGCGCGCGAGGTCGCGATCGTTCTCGGCGGATCGACGCCAAGCACGGCGCTCGTCGTGCGTGGGGACGGTTTCGCGGACGCGCTCGCGGTAGCGCCGATAGCCTACAGGCAGCGGTTCCCCGTCCTGCTGACTCCCACGAACACCCTGCACGCGAGCACGTCGGACGCCATCACCGATCTCGGGATCTCCGAGGTGTTGGTGGCCGGCGGCAAGTCAGCCGTCTCCGATGGCGTGCTCGGGGCGATCGACGCCCTCTCCGGTGTGGATACGGTGAGCAGGGTATCGGGGAGCAACCGCTACGATACGGCCGCGAAGGTCGCTCGACGCGCGCTGGATGAGGGCTGGTGCTCGGCGGCGTTCATCGGCGTGGCGACGGGAGCGAACTTCCCGGACGCGCTGGGTGGCGGCGCCGTCTGTGGCGCCAGGGGCGGCGTGCTGCTGCTCACCGCCCCCGATTCGCTCTCACCTGAGACCGCGGCCTTCCTATCGGACCACTCGTCGCAGGTGCTCTACGTTCGCCTCTTCGGCGGGCTTTCCGCCCTGACAAGTGGAGTGCACTCCCAGATCGAAGCGCTGCTCCACTAAGGACTCGCTCAAGGACCCGCTCGCTACTTCGCCAGACTCGGCTTGAACCGCCGCAGAAGCAGCGAGCTTGTGACGACGCTGACCGAGGACAGCGCCATCGCCGCGCCCGCGAGCTCCGGCCGAAGCAGGCCGACTGCGGCGATAGGTATGCCGAGCGTGTTGTAGCCGAGCGCCCAGAAGAAGTTCTGGTGGATCTTGCGCATCGTGCGCTTCGAGAGCTCGATGGCGGTGACGACATCGCGCAGGTCGTTCTTGATGAGCACGATGCCGCCGGTCTCCATCGCCACGTCCGTTCCAGCGCCCATCGCGATGCCGACATCGGCTTGCGCCAGAGCGGGCGTGTCGTTGATCCCGTCACCGACCATGGCGACGGCAAGCCCCTTGGCCTGCAGCTTTCCGACCTCTTCCGCCTTGTGCTCGGGCAGTACCTCGGCAAGCACGTGGTCGGCTGCTATTCCAGCCTGGGCCGCTATCGCCTCTGCGGTGCGCCGATTGTCGCCGGTGATCATGAACACCTGCACGCCCATCTTCTGCAGCCTCGCTACGGCCTCACGGCTGTTGTCCTTCAGCGTGTCGGCCACGGCGATCAGGCCGGCCGCTGCGCCGTCGATGGCGGCCAACATCACGGTCTTGCCCTCGCGTTCCAACTGCTCGATCCGCTGGGTGTAGGCCGAGACATCGACCGACTCGCGATCCATGAGCCGCCTATTGCCGAGATAGACCTTCCGGCCCTCGACAACGCCCTCGACGCCATGTCCGGGGATTGCACCGAACCCGTCGACGTCGGGGAGCGTCACGTCGTCGTCGTGCGCTCGCGCTACGATCGCCTCCGCGAGCGGATGCTCGCTGGAGCGCTCCAGCGCTGCGGCGACTCGGAAGAAGTCCTCGCGCGCAAACCCGTCGAACGCCTCGAACTCGGTCACAACAGGCTTGCCGTACGTGAGTGTGCCGGTCTTGTCGAACACGATCGCCTTGATCTTGTGCGCCGTTTCCAGCGCCTCTCCGCTCTTGATGAGGACGCCGTTCTCGGCGCCCTTGCCCGTGCCGACCATGATCGCGGTCGGCGTCGCGAGCCCGAGCGCGCACGGGCATGCGATGACGATGACGGCCGTGCCAACCAGCAGCGCCTTCACGAACGGCGTGATCTCCATGTAGTAGGACGCGTCGACGAAGCCGGGAACGATGAACATCCACACGAGGAACGTGATGATGGCCGTCGCCACGACCGCCGGCACGAACACGGCGCTGATGCTGTCGGCGAAGCGTTGAACCGGTGCCTTAGAACCCTGCGCGTCTTCCACGAGCTTGATGATCTGCGCGAGCGCCGTCTCCTTGCCCACCTTCGTGGCGCGGAAGCGGAACGTCCCGAGCTTGTTCAGCGTGGCTCCTATCACCGTGTCGCCGACGTTCTTCTCCACCGGTATGGATTCGCCGGTGAGCATGGACTCGTCCACGGCCGACGAGCCCTCGGTCAGGACACCATCCACCGGCACCTTCTCGCCTGGTCGCACGATGACGATGTCGCCGGCGACGACCTGCTCGACGGGGATGTCGGTCTCTTGACCGCCACGCAGCACGCGCGCGGTCTTCGCGGCCAGACCCATGAGCTTCTTGATCGCGTCCGAGGTACGGCCCTTCGCTCTCGCCTCGAGCAGTTTGCCGAGAACCACGAAGGTGATCAGCAGCGCCGCGGTCTCGAAGAAGACCGGCTCCATCGTGAGCGACGGGATGAAAGTCGCCGCCACGCTGTAGAAGTACGCGCCGCTCGTGCCGATCGCGATCAGCGTATCCATGTTGCCGGTCCTGCGCTTGAGGGCGTGCCAAAAGCCCCGGTAGAACTGCCAACCGACATAGAACTGGACGGGTGTGGACAGGACGAACCCTATGTACTTGCCAACCAGCATCGGCTCCCAGGAAACGCCCACGAACCGCTCGAGCACCCCCGCCGCCCACATCGGGATCGTCTCCATGAAGGGCGGAATCATCGACACGAAGAGAGTCGGCACGGAGAGAACGAGCGCGAGCAGGAAGAGCCGCTGCTGCTTGCGCGTGTGCGCGGCCTGGGCGGCCCTCTGCGCGTCGCCTGCGTCCGCGGTACCTGCCACCTGCTCGACCTTGATGGCGGCGGCGTACCCAACGCTCTTGATGGCCTGGATGATCTCATCGGGCCCGATCGCTGAGGGATCGAAGTCGATTGCCGCGGTCTCCGTCGCCAGATTGACCGACGCCTTCGAGACGCCCGCGAGCTTGCCGAGCGCCTTCTCGATCACCGCCGAGCATGACGCGCATGTCATGCCGGTCACAGCGAGGTCGAGATGCCCCGAGTGGCTAGCGGACGGCGCCTCGGAGATCTCGCTAGCGCCGTAGCCCGCTCCCTTGACAGCGGCCACTATCGAGTCCACGTCCAGCGTCCGGGAGTCGAAGCGCACGTTCATCTTCTCGGTAGCCAAGTTGACGTTGACCGCATCGACACCCGCTTGCTTGCCGACGACCTTCTCGATGATCGCCGCGCAGGAAGCGCAGGTCATACCGGTGACCGCGAACTGAGCCTCTTTCGTATCGCCCGCATGCTCGTGCACCGCGGACGTGGGTGCGCTCTCCGAGGGCGATACCGCCTCGGTCTCCGCCTCCACAGGCGGCGTGGCTGACTCGCTCAGGTATAGGTCCGAGACCGGAACCAGCGGTTCGCCGTTCATGTCGCCCGGCGCGAATCCCGCTTCCACGATCGCTCGCGCGAGAGCGTCACGCTCGACGCGCGTGGGGTCGACGAGCACCGTCATCGTGCCCTTCTCGGCGTCCGCGGACACCGTGTCGACGCCACTTACCTTGGATACGCTCCTGACAAGCAGCTCCTCGCAAGAGCGGCAGTGCATGCCCGTCACCGCGATCCTGTATACCTGCTTCGTCGCTATTTCATTCACTGGTGTCACCTACTCTGCTATCAGCATGCCGTGAACCATGCGCATGCCGCAGGAGAACGGATACTTGCCGGGCTCGAGCGCGGGTATCGACACCGTCGCGCCGCCCTGCCGCAGATCGGCCTCGATCCCGAGGCCCTCGAACACGACGTGCGCGAGGCACCCGTGCCCCTCGGAGAACGTGATCTCGGCGGGTATGCCCGCTGTCACGATGATGGTCTCCGGGTCGTAGCCATCGGTCACCGTCACGCTCACGCGCTGGACGGTGTGCAGCTCGGCACGAACCGGTTCCTTGGGAGGGGCCAGCAACCCGAGCTTCTCGGCGTCCTCGATCGACAGAGGTGGGCCAACCGGTGGCACGCCCAATGGAGCGGTGCTGATCGACCCGGGAGCGAGGCCCGCCGAGACTACCGCTCGCACGACGTCCTCGTAGAGGTCTCGTTCCGTGGAGCACGCGGCCAGGAGCACGCCGTTCCTGTTGACGGACACGACGTCCACGCCCGGGATGTCCCGCACGTTCATCGCGACCAAGGTCTCGGCCGAACGGCACCCGAGGGAGTCGAGTTCTACGCGAAAGACCCTTGTTACCGAAGTCTGCATCTTTGTCTCCCTATTCCACCACGATGGAGCCGAAAACCATCTCCATGCCACAGGCGAAGGCGTACGTCCCCGCGCTAAGGCCGTCCAGGCGAACCGTCTTGTCGCCCGTCGTCAGGTCCTCAAAGAAGCCGAGGTCCTTGGACATGACCTGACCCATGCAGCCTTGTCCCGCCTTGAAGGTGATCTCGGTGGGAACACCAGCCTTGAGTTTGATCACGTTCGGGTTGTAGCCGTTGGACGTGTCGACGGTTATGCGCTGCGTGTCGCCTTCGAGCGTCGCGACACCCTCGATCGGCTCGCCCGAACCCGTCGGACCACAGCACGCACATCCGGCTCCGCCGGCCTGCGCCGTACCTTGGGGCGCACCGACGGCGCCGTAGGGTCCCGCAGCGTACGGGTCGCCAGCCAGCGCGTTGACCTGCCGCGCTCCGGTCACGGACGACGCGTAGCTGTACGAAGCGAAGAACGCCACGAGCACGAGTCCCGCGATGACGAGTAGCTTGACCGCCTTCTCGTCAGCATGTGCCTTCTGAATCGCCATTATCTGTCCTTTCGCGGTCCGGCTAGCCGACGAGTTCGGCGCCGTAGCCTGCTGCCTGTATTTCGGCGACGATACGCGTCGCGTCGACCTTGTCCGGATCGAAGGTGACCGTGGCCACACCCGAAGCGTGATCGGCGCGTACCTCGCTCACGCCATCCAGATCACCCACGTTCATCTCTATGAGCATCGAGCACGATTGGCAGTGAGTGCCGCTCGTGCGTACTTTGATCGTCTGTCCCATCGTTGCACCCTCTCTCGTCACCACGCCTCCTTCGGGCGCGGATCGCTTCTAGTATCTGAACAGCCCGCCTGCGGCAAGGCCGAGCACCACCGCCATACCGACGGCCATGCTGGCCCACATGAACTCCGAGGGCGAAAGCCCGAGCGGCGCGGGCGCGCGCGTCGGGCGGTGCGCGCCTCCATGGTGCTGCGAGCCTCCGTGGTGATGCGCACCGGCGGGCGCTAGAGCCGCCTGCCTGCGTCGGAGCACCACGTACCCGACGCCACCGAGAACCACCGCTGCGAGCAGTGTGACCGGCACGGGGTTACCCGCGCGTGCTGCCCCACCGCCCACCTGCACGCGCCCGGCCATCATGCCCATGCCGCAGGTGAGCGTGTACGTACCTGACGTCGTGGCGGGCAGTTCGACGACGGTCGTCGCGAACGGGCGCAGGTTGGCGAGAATGCCAAGCTGCGGAATCGCCAGCTGGTCGGAACAGGCGTTCTTCTCCCTGCGGTCGACCACCAGTCGCACTGGTTCGTTCGCCGGGATAGCGAGCACCTCAGGCGCGAAGCGGACGTTCTCGATCACCAGCGGCACCTCGACGACTCCGTCGGCGCCTCGCTGGTACTCGCCCTCCGCTACGGGGGCCGGACCTCCGAGCACGGCTTCCTTGATCGTCTGGCCCGTGACCGGGAAGCCGACGAGCATGGCGCCGCGATTGAACATCACCAGGCCGAGGCCGACGATGAGTACCGCCGCCACGATCGCCATGCGCTCCTTGAACTTCTTGCCGAGCATGCCGGACACCGTCCCGAAGCCCAGCATGAGCGGGGCGGTGCCAAGCCCGAAACCGAGCATCGTGATAGCGCCCGCGATAGGCGACGCCGCTGCGGCGGCGGCGATCTGCGCCGCCTGCAGGGGACCGCACGGAAGCAGTCCGGTCAGCAATCCGAACGAGATCGGCGTAGCCAGGGACTTATGGCCCTCGGCATCCTCGGCCTCGGCCTTCTTGCGCGCCGACGACAGCGCCTTCACGAGGAAGCGCGGTGGTCGAAGCGCCAGCCGTCGCAGGGCCGGGAACTTGCCGGTCATGTTCAAGCCGAGAAGCACCATGAACACACCGGCGCCCAGGGTGACCCAGCCGCGAACTCCGCCGAGATCGAATGCCGCGCCTATCGCGCCAAGCGCAAGTCCGACCAGAACGTAGCTCACGATCTTCGCGCCCTGGTAGGCGAAGTGTGGCAACGAGCGCTGGACAAGGGTGCCCTCGGCGTCGTCTTTGATCGCGTACGTGAGTACAAGACTCCCGCACATCGCCACGCAGTGGATGCTTGTGACAAGCCCCACCACGAACATTGGAACGAACAGATCCATACTCTCCTCGTCTCACAGCGGATTCGAACGACGAAACGTCAGCCGACTCCGTATTGCTGAGGCGGTCTCCCGTGATGGCCTTCGTGTTTGCGCAGGACTCGTAGCCTGGGCGCGCGACAGCACGGGAGTGCGGATGTGCCGGGATGCGACCGCGGGGACGCGGCCCTCACCGACGAGGAGAGAGGATCAGATCCTGAGTTTGCCGTCCACCGGATCCCAGCCGGGTGGACCGCACGATCTCACGACGGCCGGCAGGAAGTGGACGTGTCGCTCGCCGAAGGTCATGACGCCCACGGCGAGGGCGAAGGCGAATCCCAACTGAAGCAGCAGGAGTGAGGGTGGCGTCGCCACGAGTGCGCCAGTGGCCTCGCTGCACCACCGCATCGAGTACAGGGGTGAGTCCGGCATGCTGCAGCCGGGCTGGATGCACATGGGTACGAGCGCGACGAAGAGCACCGCCAGCAGCACCAGCGGAACGACCCGCCTGAGCAGGAGATTAGCGTCTATGTTCGGCCGAATGCCCAGGGTTTCCTCCCCGCACCTCTCGCAACTTGACTTGAAACAGCAACTGCCGTGCCGAAACACCGAGAACGAGGTGGCCTCGCGCGTCCGTGATGTGTTGCCTACGCTCCTATTATCGGCCGCGGACAATGGCGCGTGTAGTATCTTCTACCCATGTCACGCGGACACCGACACACGGGCAGCGATGCACGGGCACAGGCCGGGAATCAAGGCTCGGAGGGCGAGGCCGAGCCGACTCCGCCTCCGGCGCCGTCCCAGCCGGACGGACGGCCCTCGGCGATGGACGCGGAATCGCCACCGCCAGACGACGCTCTCCGGGCACTCGTCGAGGAACTCGATGCCAGCGGAGCGGCGCTGTACGTCATCCGAGAGGACCACGGCCTCCTGGTCCCAACGGCTACTTTCGGACCGCAAGCCGCCTTCCTGAAGTCGGCGGCCCCGGTAGCGGTCGAGTCGCACAACGAGCTCGCGCGGGTGTACTCGTCGGGAGAGCCCATCTACGTCGCCGAGAGCTTCCCTGCGCCGGGGTCGGAGAGCCCCAACGGCGTCGGACGCTGGCGCTCGGCCATACCCACGGGCAGCCACGCGGTCCTTCCAGTGCGTCACGGCCAACGGTGCGTGGGTGTTCTGAGCCTGCAATGGAGTGACGCTCGGGAGTTCTCCGATGACGAGATCATCCGCACGCGGTACGCCGTAGAGACCATGGTGCGCGACATCGTCCCGCCGAGTTCGGGTCCCAGAGATCGTGTTCTCGTGCGACCGCCACTGCGGGTGGTTCCGCCCGAGGAGCCCACCCCGCCTCCCACGCATCCGACATGGAAGGTCGGGTACGTCTCGCCCGACGGCGACTACGCGCCCGAGGACCGCAAGCCCCCCAGGCCGTGGGCGGCATCCGTCAGCGCTCTTGTAGTGCGCGCTCCGTCCTTCGAGGCAGGCTGCGCGTTCAACGCGACCTTCCGGCTGTCTGGTAAGCGCTTCGGCATCGTGGCAGGCACGCTCAAAGGAAGCCCCTCGCACGCCGATGACCTGGCCGGCTTGATCGTCTCGGTGCTGAGAACCCACTCGCTTCGAAGCGGTGCGGTCGGCCGCGCTTGCGTGCGCGCGATGGAGGCGGTGGCGCACGCCTACGAACAGACCTCCTCGGCGAGCCTCATCTACGGAGTCGTGGACTTGAAGAACCGCCTGCTTACCTACGACGTGCGCGACGAGCCGGCGCCGATCGTAGTCAAGAGAGGCGGCCGCGTCGTACGCCTAGAGTCATCGTCGTCCAAGGAGGGACACGCCCAGATGTTCCTTCCCGGGGAGACGCTGCTGCTGCACTCGCGCGGGGCGACCAGCGCGTCCAGAGGTGGCCGCCAGTACGGCGCCGAGCGGCTGCAAGCGCGCCTTCAGGAGATGCGCCCCATCGCCGGCATCGAGATGCCCGCCGCGCTTTACGCCGACATCGCCGAGTTCGCGCACGCGCTCACTT
The DNA here is from genome assembly GCA_037444885.1 of Actinomycetota bacterium. Taxonomy (GTDB): domain Bacteria; phylum Actinomycetota; class Coriobacteriia; order Anaerosomatales; family JBBILP01; genus JBBILP01. The sequence goes on from JBBILP010000009.1 coordinate 15,065, forward strand.
CCGACGTCCAGGTCGTAGCGCTCACCCTGTACGCGCACTGAGGTCCGCGCCCTTCGCGGCCGTGCCGGGGGCTGCTCCGTCTCCGGGTTCGACAGGCGCCTCGCGCTCTCTCCCGATTCGCTGTCTGCGTCCGTCCCCGTTGGGGTACACGACAACATAAGGGGATTCGGGCAGCGGCGCGGGTTTCGCCGCGGTTCTTGTCGGCCTTGAGCCGACGCTCTCGTGCGTCTTAAGGGG
>JBBILP010000010.1:0-15239 GCA_037444885.1 Actinomycetota bacterium
CGCGTCCTCTATCCAGCGGCCCGCGTTCTCGGATCAATCTGGCGCTGGGGGATGCGTCTTGCGGGTGGCGAGCGGGCGATGCTCTCGCCCTGGAGTACGGAAGATGAGTTCAGAAGCGCTGCTACCGATGGCGACGAAGAGGCGGCTCGCGACGAGGCCGAGGAAGCGATCTTGGACGCCGTGGCCGACTTCACAGGCAAGATCGTGCGCGAGGTGATGGTGCCACGCACGGATATGGAGTGTCTCGCGGATTCGGCATCCGTGGCCGAGGCCGTGGACCTCATCGAGCGAGCCGGTTATTCCAGGTTACCCGTGTACCATGACACGGTCGACGACATACGTGGCGTCCTGTACGCCAAGGACCTGCTGCTGAAGGTGGGGCGCGGGCAGGCCGACATCCGTCCCGCCGATCTTGCGAGGCCGGCGTTCTTCGTTCCTGAGACGAAGCCCGTCGAAGAGCTCCTTCTGGAGATGCGCACGAAGGCGCATATCGCTATCGTTGCGGATGAGTACGGCGGCACCGCCGGACTGGTGACGATCGAGGACCTGCTCGAGGAGATAGTCGGAGAGATCTTCGACGAGTACGACAGTCAGGTGTCCTTGGTGATAGATATCGGAGATGGCCGCTTCCGGGTGGACGCGCGCCTCCCCGTCGATGATCTGAACGAGCTCGTCGGCACCGCTATCGAGAGCGAGGCGGACACGGTCGCGGGCTTGTTCGCGGAGTTCGCCGGGCACATACCGGTGCAAGGGGAGTCGCTGGAACTGGAAGGTTTGCGCCTGGTGGTAGACCAGCTTGAGGGCACTCGGGTGCGCCAGTTGATCGTGGAGTCCGCTACTGAGACAGGTCTTGAGGAGAGCGCTGATGAATGAGATAACCCAACCCGACCTCGCGCTGCTCGCTTTCGCAAGGGACGCCCAAGAGAAGGCGTACGCACCCTACTCTGGATTCCGCGTCGGCGCCGCGGTCATCGCGAACGGCGACATCTACCAGGGCGTCAACGTCGAGAACGCCTCATACGGGGCGACCATGTGCGCCGAGAGGGCCGCGGTCGCCGCCGCCGTCAAAGCCGGACATCGAGAGATCGACGCCGTTGCCGTGGTGGGTGACTCGGAGGACCCGACGGTGCCGTGCGGAGTGTGTCGGCAGGTGTTGGCCGAGTTCAACCCAGAGATGCGGGTGGTGATGGGAGGGAGAACTGATGCCGTTCAGGTGACGAGACTGGACGAACTTCTCCCGGAGCCTTTCGTGCGAGGCTACCTCGATCAGGACGACGAGAAGTGAGATCCGCCGTCGGCTGCCCGTCATGTCCAGCGAGCTGATAAGGAGTGGGTTCGTAGCGCTCGTCGGCAGACCGAACGCGGGCAAGTCCACTCTCGTGAATGCCCTGGTCGGCACCAAAGTGGCCATCACCTCCGAGATCCCGCAGACGACTCGGCACCGACTCCGCGCTATCGTCGACCGCGACGACTCCCAGATGGTCCTGGTCGACACCCCGGGACTGCACAAGCCGCTCGACGCTCTCGGCGAGGAACTGAATCGCTCGTCCATCCTCGGCTTCTCGGACGTGGACGTCGTCTGCCTCCTCGTAGACGCCACCGCTCCGGTCGGCTCGGGCGACGCATGGGTGGCGGCAAAGGTCGCGAGTTCATCGGCCGCCAAGGTCCTAGTCATCACCAAGGCCGACCTTGTTGCCGAGGCCGAGGCGCGGCGCGCGCTGAGAGCGGCGCGAGCCCTGCTGCCGTTCGATGACGAGGTGGTATTGTCGGCGATCAGCGGCTTCAACCTGGACGGGTTCATAGCGCGGACTACACGGCTGCTTCCCGAGGGACCCCGGTACTTCCCGAGAGACATGAAGACCGACCAGCCGCTGGAGGTCATGCTCGCCGAGTTCATCCGCGAGAAGGTCCTGCACCATACACGCGACGAGGTGCCGCACGCGGTTGGAGTGGCCCTGGACGAGTCCGAGAGATCCTCGTCGGGCTTGTGGCGGTTGGCGGCCACCGTGTTCGTCGAACGCGAGTCGCAGAAGGGGATACTCGTAGGCAGAGGCGGTATGATGGTCAAGAGGATCGGCACTGACGCGCGTGAAGACCTCGAGCGGCTGTTGGGCGAACGAGTGTACTTGGATCTTCGCGTCAAGGTACGCAAGGACTGGCGGCGGGACGCCTCTCAGATCAAGCGATTCGGTTACGGTGAGGGCTTGTGAGCGAGCACGGCTACGATTCGGATCGCCTGGCGGCTGTCATCGATCAGACGTTGCTGTCACCGAAGACGGGCTTCGCGGCTGGATTCGAGTGGATCGACTCCAACGCCGATCGTGGGTTCGCCTCGTTGTGCGTGCCTCCGTTTCTGGTGCCCGTCGCCGGCCAGCGCCTTGCCGGGACGCGGACCGTCGTATGCTCCGTTTGCGCCTTTCCGCTTGGGTATGCGGCTACCGAGACCAAGGTCGACGAGGCCTCGCGCCTGGTAACGCTCGGCGCTCGAGAAGTCGACGTCGTCATGCACATCGGCGCCTTCCTGGAAGGTGAGTTCGTGGCCGTCCGCGACGACCTGATCGCGGTGGTGCGCGCGGTTGAGGAGACGTCCGAGGGCGGCGCCCTGGTGAAGGTCATCATCGAGACCGGCTACCTCGACGAGAACGGGGTCGCCTCCGCTTCCGAGATAGTGGCCGAGTCCGGCGCGGCCTTCGTGAAGACCTCCACGGGGTTCGGACCCCGGGGCGCCTCGGTCCAGGACGTGGAGATCATGAGGCGGGCCGTGGGTCCGGAGTTGGGCATCAAAGCGGCTGGCGGGATCCGCGATCTGGAGATCGCGATGGGGATGCTCGAAGCGGGCGCCACGCGACTGGGTACCTCGTCGGGAGTGGAGCTACTCGGCCAACTCGACGCCTCGTAAGAACGAGCGACGCTCGATGCCGGCATACAAGGTGCGCGCGCTCGTCCTGCGGAAGACCAAGCTCGGCGAGAGCGACCTCATCCTTACTCTACTCGCCGAGGACGGACGCCAGATCCGCGCGGTGGCCAAGGGCGCTCGCAAGCCTGGATCGCGCCTATCGGGCAGCGTGGAGCTTCACACGGTCGCGGACTTCCTGCTCCACACCGGACGGACTCTCGATGTCGTATCCGAGTCGTGCATCGTCGAATCGCACGCGGACCTGCGGGTGGACCTCGAAAGATGCGAGGCGGCCGCGGCGGTCGCGGATCTGCTCGACAAGATCACGGTCGAAGGTCAGACCGAGGAGCGGCTCTTCGGTCTGGCTGTAGCGACGCTGCACGAGATGGTGAGTGCCGAGATCGCGGGCCTCGACGCGCTGTTGGTGGCGTGCATGGTCAAGGCGATAGCGATGCACGGGTATCGACCGGAGCTCGGTGCGTGCGCGAACTGCGGCAGGGCCATGAGCGCGGGGGTGTTCTCGTTCGAAGCTGGAGGCATCGTGTGCGACGGATGCTCGGAAGGAGAGCAGGGTGCGTACCCGCTCTCGGCCGAGGGGGTCGCCGCCCTGCGGCGAATGCTGTATTCGACGATGGCCGACGTCGTGGCGCTTGAGGTGACGCCCGCGGTGGCGTTCGAGTGCTTCGAGGCGGTCCGCGGCTTCATCAGGCATCACGTGCCCGCGCGGACGAAGGCCCTCGAATACTATGGGACGGTCATGCGCGCCCGACTGTAGTCCGGCCCGGCTCGGGGCATAGGTTCGTGTAAGATACTGCGCACGCCAGCGCCCGTGCGGACGAAGGCCCTCGAATACTATGGGACGGTCATGCGCGCCCGACTGTAGTCCGGCCCGGCTCGGGGCATAGGTTCGTGTAAGATACTGCGCACGCCAGCGCCCGTACGGTGTGTGTTCGGAAAGGGAAGAGCATGCGGGGAATGACTCTGCAAGACATCATCCTAGCTCTGTCGCGTTACTGGGCGGATCGCGGGTGTGTGGTCGTGCAGCCGTACGACATGGAGGTAGGTGCGGGTACGTTTCACCCCGCTACCACCCTCAAGGCGTTGGGACCCGAGCCGTGGAACACGGCGTACGTGCAGCCTTCTCGACGGCCGACGGACGGACGCTACGGCGAGAACCCTAATCGCCTTCAGCACTACTACCAGTACCAAGTGATCCTCAAGCCGTCCCCGGACGACGTGTTGGATCTGTACTTCGACAGCCTTCGCGCGATCGGCATCGAACCCAAAGACCACGACGTGAGGCTCGTCGAGGATGACTGGGAGTCTCCCACACTCGGAGCGTGGGGGCTGGGCTGGGAGGTTTGGCTCAACGGCATGGAGGTGACTCAGTTCACCTACTTCCAGCAGGTAGGCGGGTTCGATTGTCGCCCCGTGCCCGCGGAGATCACGTACGGCGTGGAGCGCCTGGCGATGTACATCCAGGGCGTCGACAGCGTCTTCGATATCACGTGGGTGGAAGGGGTCAGCTACGGCGACGTGTTCCTTCGCAACGAGCAGCAGTACTCCCGCTACAACTTCGAGGTCGCCGACACCAAGATGCTGTACGCCCTCTTCGACGCATACGAGGCCGAGTGCCGTCGGACACTCGAGGCCGGGCTCGTGCTTCCCGCATACGACTACGTGCTGAAGTGCTCGCACGCGTTCAACATGCTCGACGCCCGCGGCGCCATAGCAGTCACGGAACGAGTCTCCTTCATCGGCCGAGTCAGGACCTTGGCGAAGGCGTGCTGCGAAGCGTACGTCGCGCTCGTCTCACCCCCCGAAGACGCGCTGGATCCGGGAGAGCCGGTGGCGGAGGGAGGTGAGGCTTCGTGAAGCGCGACCTGGTCTTCGAGATCGGCGTGGAGGAGATTCCGTCAGCGCCGCTCTACGACGCGATAGCGCAACTGAAGAGCCTCGCCACATCAACTCTCGGCGAATACAGCCTTGCCTTCGAGGACGTTAGGACCTATGGATCGCCGAGAAGACTCGTGCTCGCGGTCGACGGACTTGCGGCGAAGCAGAAGGACCGCACGACCCGCCATAAGGGTCCCGCGGCCAAGGCCGCCTTCGGGTCCGACGGCGCGCCCACTCCGGCCGCGGCGGGGTTTGCTCGCAGTAAGGGACTGGATGTCTCGGCGCTGGAAGTGGGCCGCGACGAGAACGGCGGCGAGTACGTGTACGCCGTCGTAGAGCAGACCGGCCGCGAGACCGGCGAGGTGCTGCCGGAGATGCTCTCGCGGCTCGCACAGGCGCTCGACTGGCCGAAGTCGATGCGCTGGGGGAGTGGAGAGACACGCTTCAGCCGACCCGTTCGGTGGCTGCTGGCCCTCTACGGCCATGAAGTGGTGGACGTCGAATTCGCGGGGCTTCGAGCCGGGCGCGTGACTCACGGGCACCGCTTCCTTGCTCCCGGTCCGATCGATGTTCCCACAGCCGAGGAGTACCCGACCGCCGTCGGGCGTGGCTTGGTGCAATACGACCACGAAGCGCGCGCCAGGACGTTGAGAGAGTCGATCGACGCCGCCGCGCGGAAGATGGACGCGACCGCTGTAGTTCACGACAAGACGTTCGCGGAGGTCGTGAACCTCGTGGAGTATCCGACCGTCGGCGTCGGGCGCTTCGACGAGGAGTTCCTTTCCGTGCCGAGAGAAGTCCTCGTGACGGCGATGGAGTCCCACCAACGGTACTTCCCCTTGGAGGCTCGCGGGGGCGAACTGCTGAACGCCTTCGTGGTCGCCCACAACGGCGACCCTGCGCGTACGGACGAGATCGTGGCCGGGCATGAGCGGGTCATACGCGCCAGGCTCGCGGACGCCGCGTTCTTCTACCGTGAGGACCTGTCCAGTTCACTTGAGGAGTACGTGGGCAAGCTCGACGGAATAGTGTTCCAGGAGAAGCTCGGGTCGCTAGGCGCCAAGGTGCGCCGAGTAGAGGAGCTGGCACGCAAGATAGCGGAGATCTCCGAAGTCGGTCCCGAGGCGGGCGCCGCTGCCGTGCGTGCCGCGCACCTGTGCAAGGCCGATCTGGTGAGCCACGTCGTCGTCGAGTTCCCCGCGCTCCAAGGCGTGATGGGTCGGGAGTATGCTCTCGCGTCGGGCGAGTCGGAAAGGGTTGCGGACGCGATCTTCGAGCACTACATGCCACGGTACGCGGGTGACGCGGTTCCGCCCTCCCAAGCCGGGAGAGTACTCTCGGCGGCCGACAAGTTGGACACGATATGCGGCATCTTCGCGATCGGAATGGCTCCCACAGGCTCGGCGGATCCGTATGCGCTGCGCCGGAGTGCGCTCGGGGTGCTGAGCATCCAGATCGATGGCGAGCTGGCGATCGGCCTGGATGCCGCGATCTCGGCCGCGCTTGAGGGTTATCAGGACGCGTTGGAGGGCTTGGATTCGCAGCAGACCGGTCGCGCGGTGAAGGAGTTCGTTGTCGGTCGCTTGGAGGGCGTGCTTCGTGATCGCGGCCACGCTTACGACACCGTGTCGGCCGTGCTCGCGGTGGCGGACGACGATCCGTCGGACGCTATCTCGCGCTGCGCGGCGCTCACTCCATTCCGCTCGCGCGAGGAGATAGCGGATCTCTCCGTCGCATTCACGCGAGCGCGCAATCTCAGCGTTCCGCAGCTGGGTACGGAATGCGACGCGGCGATCATGGGCACCGAGGAAGCGGCGCTCGCGGATGCGCTGGCAGAGGCCGAGGAAAGGGCGGTGGTATCCCTGGATGCGGGCGACTACCGTGCGGCTCTCGGCGTACTGGCGGGCCTTCGCGGTCCGATAGACGCGTTCTTCGACTCCGTGTTGGTGATGGATGAGGATGAGGTGCTGCGAAACAACCGCCTCAGGCTCTTGAACCGGTTCGTCGCTCTCTTCGAGCGGTTCGCCGACTTCTCCAGGCTCGCAGGCTAGGGACGACTTCAGGTCGGGAGGGCGGATGAGCACCGAGGAACTGCCCACCGTCTACATACTCTCGGATTCGTTGGGCGAGACCGCCGATCAGGTGGCGAAGGCCATTCTCTCCCAGTTCGACGAGGGCGTATTCAACATTGTGAGGCTGCCGCGGGTCTCGTCTCGTGGCCAGCTGCAAGGGCTGCTGCGGGGAGCGAGCGCCAAGCCTTGCGTCTTCGTCTACACCCTTGCGACCCCGAAGTTGCGTGTGGAGATGGACATGCTAGTGCGGCAGATGGGGGTTGCCGCCGTCGACGTCATCGGCCCCGGGATCGAGGCATTCGGCCACCTAGCGGACGCCGAGCCCGCATGGATGGCGGGCATGACGCGCAGGACCGACAGAGGCTATTTCGAGCGAGTCGAGGCGCTGGAGTTCGCCGTCAAGCACGACGACGGCAGGAACGTGGAGGAGCTGACCGAGGCCGAGATAGTGCTGATCGGCGTATCGCGCACCTCCAAGACGCCGCTCTCGATGTACCTCGCCTTCAAGGGCTATCGTGTCGCGAACATACCGCTCATGGTGGAAGTCCCTCCGCCCCCGCAGCTGATGGAGATCGATAGGCGGCGTGTATTCGGCCTTGTCTGCTCGCCGGACCTGCTTGTGGAGATACGAAGCCAGAGGGTCTCGGACCTGGGGGTCTACGCACGCCGCTACGCCGACAGGTCGGCGGTGGAAGAGGAGCTCGAAGCGTCTCGCGACGTGATGAGACGCATAGGCTGCATCGTGGTGTCGAGCGAGGGTCGGGCGATCGAGGAGACCGCGCAGGAGATACTGCGGCATCTGCGCGCGCACGGACTCGGCCTGTCGGGATAGAGCCGCCCGCGCGCTGACTGCGTGATTGTGCTGAGGTACGATACCGAAGATACATTCAGCGACGAGGAGGAGTGAACGGTGTCCGACGTCAAACGCGTATACGCCTTCGAAGACGGCGATGCGTCCATGAAATACGCACTCGGGGGAAAAGGGGCGAACCTAGCCGAGATGACGCGACTCGGCCTTCCCGTTCCGCCGGGGTTCACGATCACTTGCCAGACCTGCGCCGAGTACTACTCCGCCGGGGGGCGGTTTCCGGACGGGCTGACCGACGAGATATCCAAGCACGTCGACGCACTTGAGGCCAGGATGGGCAAGCGTCTGGGTGACCCGGATGACCCGCTGCTCGTCTCAGTGAGATCCGGCGCGCCCTTCTCGATGCCCGGGATGATGGATACCATCCTGAATCTCGGCCTCAACGACACCTCGGTCGAGGGCGTTATCGCTCAGACTGGTGACGCGCGTTTCGCGTACGACTCCTATCGCCGCTTCATACAGATGTTCAGCAAGGTCGTCCTGGACGCGGAGGGCGATCTGTTCGAGAACGCGATGACCTCCTTGAAGCAGTCGCGCGGCGTCTCGCAGGACACGGACCTTTCCGCCGATGACTTGAAGGAGCTCGTGAGCCAGTTCAAGGAGATCGTCGCCACACACGTCTCGGCGGAGGAGTTCCCGGAGCTGGCCGAGGACGATCGCGTCTCCTTCCCGCAGGATGTGAAGAAGCAGCTGCACCTCTCGATCGAGGCCGTCTTCAAGAGCTGGATGAACCGGCGAGCGATCGACTACAGGAAACTCTACAAGATCGATGACGCCCTTGGTACGGCCGTGAACGTGCAGTCGATGGTCTTCGGCAACAAAGGGGATACGTCGGCCACGGGCGTGGCGTTCACGCGCAACCCCGCTGACGGCACTCACGAGTACTACGGCGACTTCCTCACCAACGCTCAGGGCGAAGATGTGGTCGCGGGGATTCGGAACACGGTGCCCATCGGCAAGCTCAAGGAAGTCCTGCCCGAGGCCGGCGGGCAGCTCGACGACGTCATGGCGCTACTGGAGAAGCACTACCGCGACATGTGCGACATCGAGTTCACTATCGAGCAGGGCAGACTGTGGATGCTCCAGACGCGCGTGGGCAAGCGTACGGCCAGAGCCGCTCTGAAGATCGCGGTGGATATGGTCAACGAGGGACTCATCTCGCGCGAGGAGGCCGTGCTGCGCATAGATCCCGCCCAGCTCGATCAGCTCCTGCATCCGCAGTTCGATCTGAGGGCGACGTACAACGTCGTCGCGAAGGGACTGAACGCGAGTCCCGGCGCGGCGGTCGGCGAGGTCGTGTTCTCCGCCGATGCCGCCGAGGCCGCGGCACGTGAGGGACGAAAGGTGATCTTGGTGCGCTGGGAGACCACGCCCGACGACCTTCACGGCATGGTGGCCGCACAAGGCATTCTGACCTCACATGGAGGCAAGACGTCGCATGCGGCGGTCGTCGCCCGCGGAATGGGCAAGCCGTGCGTGTGCGGTGCCGAAGCGCTCAAGATCGATGCGCAGAACAAGGTCGTCAGGGTCGCGGGAACCGACGTTGAGCTCCACGAAGGCGACGTGATCTCGCTGGACGGAACTACAGGGGTCGTGGTTGTCGGCGAGGTGGAGCTGGTGGAGCCCGAGGTCTCGGGCGAGTTCGACACAATACTCGGCTGGGCCGACGAGTTCCGCACCATGGGGGTTCGCGCCAACGCGGACACCCCCGAGGACGCGAAGCTGTCGCGGAAGTTCGGCGCTGCGGGCATCGGACTGTGTCGCACTGAACACATGTTCCTGGGCGAGCGGAAGTCGATCGTGCAAGCGATGATCCTCGCGGAGGATGCCGAGGGAAGGTCGAAGCCCCTCGGCGAGCTTCTGCAGGTCCAGCGTGATGACTTCGAGCAGATTCTCGAGGCGATGGACGGCCTTCCGGTGACGATCCGCCTGCTCGACCCCCCGCTACACGAGTTCCTCGACGATCCTCGCGAGATCGCGGTGGATGTCGCGCGTATGGAGTGCACCGGCGGGGACGCCGCCTCCATCGCCTCGAAGAAGAAGCTCCTAGCGCTCATCGACTCCATGTCGGAGTCCAACCCGATGCTGGGCCTTCGGGGATGTCGTCTCGGCATAATGTTCCCCGAGGTATACGGCATGCAGGTACGTGCCATCGCCGAAGCCGCATGCACCCTCAAGAAGGAGGGCAAGGACCCGCGGCCTGAGATCATGGTGCCGCTCGTTTCAGTGGTGACGGAGTTCGACGTCTTGCGCAAGGAGGCGGAGGCGATCCTCGAGGACGTGCAATCCGCACAGGGTTGCTCGCTGGACTTCCCGATAGGCACGATGATCGAGCTGCCAAGGGCGGCCGTGACCGCTGACGAGATCGGGGCTATCGCCGATTTCTTCTCGTTCGGAACGAACGATCTCACCCAAACGGTGTTCGGCTTCTCCCGCGATGACATCGAAGGCAAGTTCCTGCCGAAGTACCTCGATCGCAAGATCCTGCCGTTCAACCCGTTCGAGACCATCGACAAGGGCGTGGCCGATGTCGTGGCCATCGCGTGCGACAAGGGGCGGGCCGTCAATCCCGACATCAAGCTGGGCGTATGCGGGGAGCACGGCGGCGACCCAGAAAGCGTGAAGATCTTCTACAACATCGGGCTCACCTATGTCTCGTGCTCCCCATACCGAGTCCCGCTCGCCCGTTTGGCGGCCGCGCAGGCGTCCCTGAAGGACGCCGCTCCCGCCTCGGACAATCGCTAGAGGATCGGCGGAGGTAGAGATGAGCGCGCGGCGGACCCGGCTATATCAGGCGCCGGGATCGCCGCTCATCCAGGGCCAGTCCAAGTCGGAGCGTCCGTGGTGGCATCCATGGCTCGCTGGCGTGATACCCACCGCAGTCTGGGCATTGGCGGGTGTGGTGGCGATCACTGGACTGATTCCAGGAGTCGGTGTCGTGCCGGGTGTGGTCAGCTACGTCAGCGCGGCGTTCGTCGCGGTGGGCGGGATGCTGGGAGCATACGGCGGCGTCATGCAGGCGAGGGCCTGGGGATGGCGCAGGCAATGGCCCTCCGCGCTCGCGGCCGCGCTCGCGGTCGCCGTCGTCTTGGCGGGGGTCTCGTCGGCTCTCCCTGGCGGGAGCTAGCCGGTGGAGATACTCAGCCGCGAGCAAGCCATCGCCGAGGAGAGGGAGCGCCTGTCTCCGCTGGCGGCCCTTTCGGAGCGATCCAGGGGGAGGGAGCACCCGCTTCCGCCCGACCCTTTCCGTACCGAATACCAGCGTGACCGGGACCGGATCATCCACTGCAAGGCGTTTCGTCGTCTGTCGCACAAGACACAGGTCTTCCTGTCGCCCGAGGGAGATCACTATCGGACGAGGCTCACCCACACGCTGGAGGTCGCCCAGATCGCACGGTCCATCTCTCGCGCCCTGAGGCTGAACGAGGACCTCACCGAGGCGATCGCTCTCGGACACGACTTGGGCCATACGCCGTTCGGCCATATCGGCGAGGAAGCGCTGAACAAGGCACTGAGCGCGGTCAAGGACCGCTTGCCCGGGGTGGATGTCCCATTCCGACACAACCTGCAGTCACTGCGGGTCGTGGAGGTCCTGGAGTACTCGGGCAGGGGCCTCAACCTGACCTGGGAAGTGCGCGACGGCATCGCGAGGCACACTGGGAGCGAACGCGCTTCGACGATGGAGGGGCGCGTGGTCGCGATCGCGGATCGTATCGCGTACGTCAATCACGACATCGACGACGCGATCCGGGGCGGCGTCCTCCGGGAGGGCGACTTGCCGAGGGAGCCCACCGGTGTTCTCGGACACAACCACGGTGCTCGCATCACGACCATGATCGGCGACCTGGTCGAGACTAGCTTCGCCGAGGGCGACATACGCATGAGCGAGTCGATCTGGGAGGCCTTGATGGCGCTTCGCGGCTTTCTTTTCGAGCGCGTGTACCTAAGCTCGACCGCGAAGGGCGAAGAACCCAAAGCCGCGCGAGTCGTCGACAGTCTCCTCGCGTACTACCTGGAACATCCGGAGCAACTTCCCGACGATCATCGACCGAAGGATGACCGAGACAAGGTCCGTTGCGTCACGGACTACATCGCAGGTATGACGGACAGATTCGCGATTCGGATGTTCGAGCGACTCTTCGTGCCGAAGTCGTGGATGGTGTAGGTGCGCGTTCCTGTGTTGCCGGGTTTTGGTGCCGTCGGATATCATCGCCGAGGTACTAGCACCGCGCCAGCGGCGTGATGCCCTCGTTGAGGGCGAGAGGAAGGGACTTCAGTTTATGGCAGAGTGGATTGCATGGATGGCGCCGGTCGCCGCGCTCATCGGCTTCGCCACCGCGATCTACCTGGGCATGTGGGTGCTCAGGCAGGATCCCGGCAACGAGCGCATGCGCGAGATCTCGAAGGCGACCCAAGAGGGTGCGCTGGCGTTCCTCTTGCGGGAGTACCGGGTGCTCGCGGTGTTCGCCGTCGTGGTTGCCATAGTACTGTGGCTCGCGGTCACGCCGATGACCGCCGTCGCGTTCCTCAGCGGCGCGGCCCTGTCCGCGGCCGCCGGATTCCTGGGGATGCACATTGCGACCAGGGCGAATTCGAGGACGGCGCAAGCCGCGACTATCGGCGTGCACAAGGCCCTGACGGTGGCGTTTCGGTCGGGCCTTACCATGGGCCTTACGGTCGCCTCGTTCGGCCTCGGCGGACTCTCGCTGTGGGCGATAATTCTTATCGTCACTGGTGAGAACCCGCTGGGCAGCACAGAGGTCGTGAACGGCTTCGCGATGGGTGCGAGCTCGATCGCGCTGTTCGCACGCGTGGGCGGAGGCATCTACACGAAGGCAGCGGACGTCGGCGCTGACCTTGTGGGCAAGGTCGAGGCAGGAATCCCTGAGGACGACCCCCGCAATCCCGCTGTCATCGCGGACAACGTCGGTGACAACGTCGGCGACGTCGCGGGCATGGGGGCCGACCTCTTCGAGAGCTATGTGGGCTCCATCCTCGCTCCGATCGTTCTGGCGGTCACGTTGTGGTACACGGCCGACGGCGGGAAGAGCATCGACTTCATGTACGGAGTGACCGCGCCACTCCTGATCGCGGCGTTCGGCATCATCGTGTCCATTGTCGGGTTGTTCGCGGTTCGCGCCAAGGAAGGAACGAACCTTCACACGGCGCTCAACATGGGCACGTACGTGGCCGCTGGTCTTGAGATCGTGGCGATGTTCTGGCTCTTCTACCACTGGTCGACGCGTGGTGCGATCGCCGGTGGCATCGATACGTCCTCCCGCTTGTGGTACTTCGGGGCTGTGGTAGCCGGCTTGGTCGCCGGAATCGCCATCGGGAAGATCACCGAGTACTACTGCTCGGATCACTTCAACCCGGTCAAGCGCATCGCTGAGGCCTCCGAGACCGGTACCGCAACCAACATAATCCAGGGCGTCGGCACCGGCATGCTCTCGACCGCCCTGCCGATCCTCGTGGTCGCGGGCGGTATCATCGCCGCCTACACTATGGGCAACGCGGCCGTTCCGGAGAACGACCTCTCTGGTATCTACGGTATCGCCCTGGCGGCGCTGGGCATGCTCTCGATCACGGCGATCACCGTTGGAGTCGACGCGTACGGTCCTGTCGCGGACAACGCCGGCGGCATTGCCGAGATGGCCGAGATGGGCAAGGACATCCGCAAGATCACGGACTCGCTTGACTCCGTGGGTAACACGACCGCCGCCATCGCGAAGGGCTTCGCGATCGGCTCGGCCGGGCTGACCGCGCTCGCGCTCTTCGTTGCCTTCAGGCAGAGCCTGAGTCTCGGCGGCCTGACTGTAGACATGTCGCTGGAGAACCCGTATGTCATCGCGGGGCTCTTCCTGGGTGGGATGCTGCCGTTCCTGTTCGCCGCGCTGACCATGGGCGCGGTGGGACGTGCCGCGTTCGCGATGATCGGTGAGGTACGTCGCCAGTTCCGCGAGATCCCGGGGATCATGGAGGGTACAGGTCGCCCTGACTACGCTGCCTGCGTCGATATCTCCACTCGGGGCGCGCTCAAGGAGATGGTCGTGCCCGGGGCGATTGCGGTTTCGGTGCCGCTCGTCACGGGGATGGTCGACCTGTCCATGCTGGCCGGCCTGCTGGCCGGGGCACTGGTCACCGGCTTCCTCCTGGCGGTGTTCATGGCCAACGCCGGTGGCGCTTGGGACAACGCCAAGAAGTATATAGAGGGTGGGGCGCACGGCGGCAAGGGCTCGGACGCGCATCACGCCGCTGTCGTCGGTGACACCGTGGGCGATCCGTTCAAGGATACGTCCGGTCCCTCGATGAATATCCTGATCAAGCTGATGACGGTGGTTTCGCTCGTATTCGTGCCGCTGTTCTTGCGAATACACGGATAGACTCACACAGCCCTCGCGAGCGAGGGTGATCGACGTAGTAGAATGCTCCCGTGTGGCCTTGGCCACGCGGGAGCTTCTCCCTTCCTGGGTCTTCGAGCATCAGGGCCGGTCGGCCCGTTTTTCGCGCTAGGAGCATATGTGGGCCGGATACCCGAGGACGACGTCTCACGCGTGCGCGACGCGACAGACGTTGTCGCGCTGGTTGCCGAGACTGTCGTGTTGCAGAAGAAGGGGCGGCTCCTCTGGGGCCTGTGTCCCTTCCATGCCGAGAAGACCGGCTCTTTCAAAGTCGACCCCGCGACCCAGCTCTGGCACTGCTTCGGCTGCGGTCTCGGCGGCGATGCGTTCGGATTCGTGATGCGCACTCAGAACCTGGACTTCCCCGACGCGGTTCGACAACTGGCGGATCGAGCGGGTATTGAGATTCGAGAGGAAGGCGGAACGACGGAAGGCGGGATTCGCGGCAGGCTGCTCGAGGCGAACTTCGCCGCCGCGAACTTCTTCCATCGGCAGCTGGTGTCCTCGAAGGCGAGCGGGGCTGCGAGTGCGCGCGAGTACTTGCGCTCGCGGGGTTTCGGCCTCGAGATAGCGAAGCGCTTCGGAGTCGGGTTCGCGCCTGGGAGAAACGCGCTCACAAACCACCTGCGCGAAGGCGGCTTCTCGGCGGAGGAGCTTCTGACCGCGAATCTCGCGGTCCCGGGGTCGAGCGGCCTTCGGGATAGGTTCTACGAGCGGATTATGTTTCCGATTCGTGACGTGCGAGGGCGGGTGGTCGGGTTCGGCGGAAGGGCGATGGGCGAAGCTCTGCCGAAGTACCTGAACACACAGGAGACCCCCGTGTTCCACAAGTCTCAGCACCTGTACGGGATCGACTGGGCGAAAGGCGCCATCGTCCGGGAGCGGCACGCCCTCGTCGTTGAAGGGTACACCGACGTCATCGCCCTGCACGCCGCGGGGATTGAGAACGCTGTCGCGACTCTGGGAACGGCTCTGACCGTGGAACACGTCCGGCTCTTGCGGAGATTCGCCTCGAGGGTGGTGTACGTGTTCGACGGCGACGCGGCGGGAGTCCGCGCGGCCGTCAGAGCAGCGGACTTCGTGGACTGGAGTTCGTCCGGTCGCGA
>JBBILP010000011.1:0-14961 GCA_037444885.1 Actinomycetota bacterium
ACCCTGCTCTACGCGGTCGACCCTACCTTCCTTCGTGACGATCGCAATCACGGTGGCGTCCGCTTCATCGAGCTCGTAACCCACGAAGTCGGTCGGCTGCGTGGACGTCGCGATCTCGGCGAACGTCGCCCCGAAGCCGGTCCAGGACTCGTCCTTGACGGTGGCACGGCCACGCTCTCGCTGCCTCTCCATCTCGGAGGCGAAGACGTCCATATCCACCGAGAACCCGGCCTCGGATACGATCTCGGCCGTAAGCTCCACCGGGAATCCGTAGGTGTCGTGCAAGACGAATGCCCGCTCGCCGTCCATCACGGTGTCGCCATCGGCCCGCAGGTCGGCGAGCGCTTCCTCGAGGAAGGCGAGGCCCTGCCGCAGCGTCGTCCCGAAGCGCTGCTCCTCGGCGAGCACGATTCTCGACACGAGATCCTGGTGCTCGACCACCTCGGGATACGCGGTTCCCATGGCAGCGACTGTCTCGTCGGTGAGGCGGCCCAGAAACGGCTCGGTGATTCCGAGAAGCCGTCCGTGTCGGACCGCGCGACGGAGCAGACGGCGCAGCACGTAGCCCCTGCCCTCGTTGCCGGGCAGTACGCCGTCCGCGATCAGGAAGGTCACAGCCCGGGCATGGTCCGCGAGAATGCGCAGCGAAGTATCGTTCCTGCCGCCTTGGCCGAATGGCACACCAGCGGCGCTCTCGGCCACGCCGATGATGCGCCTCAGGATATCGGTCTCGAAGTTCGAGTGGACACCCTGCAGTATCGCGGCTATCCGCTCCAGACCCATGCCCGTGTCGATGTTCTGCTTCGGCAAGGGAACGAGCGTGCCGTCCTCTCGCCGGTCGAATTGCATGAAGACCAGGTTCCAGTACTCCAAGTACCGGTCGCAGTCGCACCCGGGGCGGCATTCGTCCTCGCCGCAACCGACCTCCGGTCCCTGGTCGTAGTAGAGCTCCGAGCACGGCCCGCATGGTCCCGTGGGTCCCGCGGACCAGAAATTGTCCTTCTCGCCCATTCGCACGATGCGCTCGCGCGGGACTCCCACCTCATCCGCCCAGATGGCCTCAGCTTCGTCATCGTCATCGAAAATGGAGAACCAGAGTCTGTCCGGGTGCAAGCCGAGCACTTGCACCGAGTACTCGTACGCCCACGCACATGCCTCGGACTTGAAGTAGTCGCCGAAGCTGAAGTTCCCGAGCATCTCGAAGAAGCTGTGGTGGCGACCGGTCGTCCCGATGATGTCGATATCCGTGGTTCGGACACACTTCTGGACTGTCGCTACTCGACTTGCGCCGACGTCCCGAAGCCCGAGGAACACGGGCTTGAACTGGACCATCCCCGCAGAGGTCAGTAGTAGCGAGGGGTCGTCGGGCACGAGAGAAGAAGAGGGCATCCGCTTGCTGCCCTTGGATTCGAAGAACTGAAGGAAACTCTCTCGGATCTCAGCCGAGTTCACTGGCTCTCCCTACTCACCCTGTGCTTCCGCTTCCGCGACGGCGGATTCCGCATCCGGTGGCTCTTCGCGCGACTCGGCCGACATCGAGCGGCCGCCGACGCGAGGTGACGCACCGTCGCGGCAAGGAGGCTCGGGAGGGTTCTTGAACAGCACGCCGCCGTGCGACGAGAGCACGACGTTCGTACGCTTCTCGAAGTAGTAGACGAACATCCCTTTCGCCACTGAAGCGAGCGGGATGGCGAACAGCAGCCCAAAGAAGCCAAAGAGCGTCCCACCGACGAGCAGTGAGAATATCACGAGCGTCGGATGGAGGTCGACCTGCTCAGACATGACTCTCGGGGAAACGATGCTATCCGTGAACTGCTGCGATGCGACGACGATCAGCACGGCCCACAACGCCGTAGCCGGGCTTATCGTCAACGCGACCACGGCGGCGATAAGACCGCCGACGAAGGGTCCGACGTACGGGATGTAGTTCAACACGAAGGTGATCAGACCGAGCACGAGAGAGTACGGCACGCCCAGCAGCGCAAGGCCGATGGCTGCGAGAGAACCTGTTACCAGCGACGATATCGTCTGGCCTCGGATGTATCCGCCCACGCTCGTAGACAGCGTGTGCGCGAGCAGGGAGGCGTCCTCCTCGTACTTGTCGCCGAAGAGCATGATGATCTCGCGCTTGATGGTCGGTAGATCCTTCAGCGCCCAGAACGCGATAACCAGCGCCAGCGCGAAGTTGACGACGAACCCGACCAGTGTTCCGCCCGCCGAGACTAGGCCTTTGGCCGCCCCAGCGGAAAGACCCGAGGCCCATGTCGCGATCCCTTTGAGCACATCCGCGATCGCGTCGCGGGTCCAGTCGGGAATCGCAAGGGACGTGTACTGCTGTTTGACGCTCTCCACGGCCCGCACCGCGGAAGCGTAATACTCGGGAAACCGGTGCACGAATTCGGTGACCTGCCGAAGAATACTCGGAACGAAGAACTGGCCGATCAGGCCGAGGACGAGCACGGCGATCAGGTATGCGCCGAATACCGCCCAGCCCCGCGGCACCCCTCGGCACTCGAGCCAGTCAACCGGACCCCGGAGAACGAAGACGACGATCGCCGCTATCGCGAACGGAGTGAGTGCCGGCCACAACCTGCCGAGCAGCCAGAAGACCCCGGCAAGCAACAGGATCACGCCGATCGCCCACCACGTGGTCAGCGCGACGAGCCGCAGCTTCGCCTCTCGCTCGACACGCTCTTCGCTCGCCAAGTCAGCGCCTCCAGTCGAGTCAGACCTCGTCGTGAACTATGTTCTCTCTCAGCACGCGCAACGTACGGCGCAGGAGCCGGGACACCTGCATCTGAGATATCGCGAGTCTCTTCGCGATCTCCGTCTGGGTGAGACCCTGGAAGAAGCGAAGGTAGAGCACGTGCTGCTCCTGCGACGTCAGGTTCTTCAGCGCTAGAGCCAGCGTGGTCCGGTCGTCAATCGCGGACATCAGCTGGTCGTCCTTGCCGATGTACTCGATGATACTGAACGAGTCCGCACCCTCCCCGCTCCTATCGCTCTCGAGCGACACGAAGTTGTAGGCCTCGGAAGTCTCCAGCGCTTCCAGGACCTCGTCGGACGTCACTTCCAGCTCCTCGGCGATCTCGGCGATCGTAGGCGAACGCTGTAGGCGTTGCGTGAGAGCGTCGACCGTCTGGTTGACCTTGAAGCTCAGCTCCTGCAACCGACGCGGGACCTTGATGGCCCAACCCTTGTCTCGAAAGTACCGCTTGAGTTCTCCCACGATCGTCGGTGTCGCGTACGTGGTGAACTCCACGTCCCTCTCGGTGTCGAAACGGTCGATCGCCTTGATGAGGCCGATCGTGCCCACTTGCACCAGGTCGTCTATCGGCTCGCCCCGGTTTCGGAACTTGCTCGCGAGGTACTTGACGAGGTTCAGGTACATCGTTACCAGCTCGTCGCGAGCGGCCTGGTCCTGCTGCTCGCGGTAGAGCGCGAACAGGTCGCGCGTCTTGCGCTTGTCCCACGTCAGCTTTCTGGAGTGTCGTGACGTAGGACTAGTCACTCGAGCCCTCCGAGGCGGAAACGGACTTGACGATGCGCACGAACCCTTCCCCGCCGAGTGTGCCGATCTCGAACTCGTCGCAGACCGCCTGCAACACGAGCGTGGCGAATTCCGTCCTCTGCGCGACCTCCTCGTCGGATTCCGAGCCGGAGGTCCCCAGAGGCCTGACTCGCATCTCGAAGGAGTCACCTACGCTGAACTCCACATCCAGCGCGCCGGACGCGGGAGGCCTCTCGCACGCCAAGACAAAAGCCTCTTCGGCGGCCATGCGCACGTCGTCGACCGCGTCAAAGGAGGCTCCGTGGCGCGCGAACAAGGACGCCGCGGTCATCCTCACCGTTCGCGCATACTCCGCCTTCGCCGGGACGGACAGCACTACTCGCTCAGCCATGGTTCCTCCGAACTCCGTGTATCGAGCCTCGAGTCGACTCGGCGGTTCTCGCGTCACGCTCTCCTTGCACGCTCGCGGGCCCTCAGCCAGCGCCTGAGTCGGGAGCCGGCTTCGGCGATGACCTCGACAGGAGCGTTGACCACTCCTTGGACGGCGCGCGTGGTCGTTCCGACGTGGTCGGACACCTCTTCGAACCGTGTGACTATGCCATCCACTCTCATAAGCTCGGCGTTGAGCGCGTCGACAGTGACGTCCGCCTTCTCTATCAGCGGTATGAGCTTGACATCCACGTCGTCGATGAGGGTGCGGGCGGAGCGCAGAGTCCGTACGGTCTCCACCAACGCGAAGATTGCGACAAGGCACGCGGCGATGGCCGCGACCAGCAGAGCTGACAGAAGCGCGCCTTCCACGGCTTGGATACCTCCCGGATGGCCTAGGGCACTACTCAAGTGTAGCAACAACCGCGACACCCGACGTTGCCGAGTGGGCACGTCGAAACCGCGGGCGTGCGGCTACTCGACCGCGGGTCGCCGCGCGTCGAGTAGGACTTCGGGGTCCGGAAGAGGGTGGTGCCTAGTTCGTCGCTCGGAGGACTTCCCGCTCGAGAAGGGCCTTGTCCACCGGTCCACGGGCACGCCAGGTCATGGTTCCCGCCTCGTCAACGATGATGACGTATGGGGTGAACGTCACACCTAGGGTATTGATGAGTCGCGACAGTTGCTTCGCGGCTTCCGTTTGCTCGGTGCCCTTGGCCGTCGTGGACGACACGTCGAAGGCGACGAGATCGATCAGCCCGCGGTACTTCTTGACCACGGCGTCGATCTCAGCTCGTTGGTCATTGGACGTCTTCTGCGCCTTCTCGAAGAAGAAGACGATCATCGGCTGGCGTGCCTTGAGTCTCGACGAGATGGCGTCGGGCGTCATCTCCGCCGAGTTCGGGAAGGGCTCGAATGAGACCGTCTCCGTGGCGGACCTGTCCTCGGCGGGCGCTTCGGCGGCAGGTGCGGCACCTGGCGGCGGCGCCGGAGCTTCCCCACCGGCGGTTCCCCCGGCCGGCTGCGCCCCTTCGTTCCCCCCACATCCCACTGAAGCTAGTATGAGCGTTGCGATGACTACGGCTACGGCGATTCTGCGCATAGGGTCCCTCCACATCGGGAAAGCCTCGGACCTCGCCTGACGTGTCTTCGACAAGGTGAACCTGCCTCAGCAGGTGGGTGCCCGCACCCCGGCTTCCCGCTTCCCCGTCACCGAGGATTCCGTTCCACCGAGAGATCTGGGGCTCCCGATCACGAAGTGTTGGTTCGACCGCATCGGTCGAAGACACGTCACAGGCGAAGCCCGATATGAGTTTATCCCGCTTCGCTGGCAAGAACAATCACGCCCTGACTGGAGTCACTTCTCGGCTGGGCCTGCGCGGCCCCGGCTACTCCCCAGAAAGCGCGCGATCGTACTCGGCCGAGGCGGCCTCCCACTGCTCCACAAGCCTCTCGACCCGCGCCTTCGACGAGTTGAACTCCTCCATCGTTTTGAGGAACGCGTCCTTGTCGGAGAAGAGGAGCGGATCGGCCATCTTGGCCACGAGCTCATCGTGTAGAGCCTGGGCCGCTTCCAGCTCCCCTTCGACGGCCTCGAGGCGTTCCTTGGCGTCGCGCGTAAGACGGTATGTCGCGTTGCGGGCCTCGGCCTCGGCACGCTTTCGCTCCTTGGACTTGAAGCTCGTGTCGGCCTCTGCCTCACCGGACGATGCTCCGACCTCGGGCGCGGCGCCGACGTCCCCGTGGCGCGTCGGCGTATCAGCACCTCGCATCGCGGCGACGCGCGCGCTCTTCCATTCGTAGTATTCGAAGTCCCCCGCGTACACCGTGGGCGCTCCGTCGACGATCTCGACTACCTTGTTCGCCACCGCCCGAATGAGACGACGATCGTGCGTTATCAGCACGAGCGTGCCCTCGAAGCGAGACAGCGCGCTTTCGAGGATCTCGCATGAAGCGAGATCGAGGTGGTTTGTCGGCTCGTCGAGGCATAGTAGCGGCGAGGGTTTGACAAGCAGCTTTGCGAGGGCCAACCTGGCTCTCTCTCCTCCGGAAAGCACCGAGACCTGCTTGTCGACCTCATCCCCTCGGAATAGGAACGCGCCGAGTAGGGACCGAGCCTCCTCTGAGGACCATGACGGGGCAGCGTCGGAGAGCTCCTGTAGAACGGTCTTCCGCTGGTCGAGCGAGTCCAGTTGGTTCTGAGCGAAGTAGGCGACCTCGACGTGCGCGCCGTATTCGACGCTACCGGCATCCGGACGCAGGGCGCCTGCCACGAGTCTGAGGAAGGTGGACTTCCCGGCCCCGTTGGGACCGACGAGCGCGACTCGGTCACCACGATAGAGGGACATCTCGAGGTCGTCGTAGACCACCAGGTCGCCGTACGCCTTGCGGACGTCGCGCATGCGTACGACCTCATCCCCAGTACGCGGCGGCTGAGGGAAGCGGAACCGCACAGATGCTCTGGCCGCTGGCGGAGGCGGCACGCGCTCCATCTTCTCGAGCCTGCGAACCCGCTCCTGCGCTTGGCGCGCCTTCGTGTTCTTGGCCCGGAAGCGGCGTACGAACGCCTCCATGTGCGCGATCTCTCGCTGCTGAGCGTCGTAAGCCGCGCGCCACTGATCGAGGGCCTCGTCGCGCGCGGCGAGGTACCGTTGATAGTCTCCGACATAGGTGAGGAGAGTACCGCGCTCGATCTCGGCGACCTTGTTCGCGAACCCGGCGATGAACTCCCGGTCGTGGCTGACCATGAGTACGGCACCCTCATACGTGCGAAGAAAGCTCTCCAGCCAGACGACGGACTCCACATCCAGGTGATTCGTGGGCTCGTCCATGAGCAGCACGTCCGGCTGCTGCAGCAGCATCTTGGCGAGCGCCACGCGCATCAGTTGCCCTCCCGAGAACGCCGAAGGCGGGCGACCGAAGTCTCGCTCGCGGATACCGAGCCCCGCCAGCACCTTGCGCGCCTCCGTCTCAACGGAATACCCGCCGGACAACTCGTAGCGCTCCCGCAGACGGCCGTACTCGGCCAGCAGACGCTCGTGGTCGAGCGGGTCGGCCTCGGCAAGCTCGGCCTCCAGCGCCGCCATGCGATGCTCCAGCGTCGTGACGGCAGAGGCCGCCGAGAGCACTTCCTCGAAGACGGTGGCGGCCCGCATCTCGATCGCCTCTTGACGGAGGTAGCCGATGACCGTGCCCTTGGCGTACCTGACTGTGCCCGCGTCCGGGGTCATCTCGCCGGCGATGATCTCAAGGAGCGTGGTCTTGCCCGAACCGTTGGCTCCTACGAGAGCGATCCTGTCTCGCGCTCCCACGCGCAAGGACGCCGACGCGAAGAGAGTTCGCGCTCCGAAGGACTTGGCGACGTTTTCTACCGACACGAGCACGTCGTTGAGGATAGCAGGCCGAACGGACGAATCAGTCTGTCCGGAGGTGAACCTCGCCTAGCTGCCTGGCCGAGATCGAGTCGGGTGCACCGGTGAGGGGATCGGCGCCCGACGATGTCTTGGGGAAGGCGATGACGTCTCGTATCGATGCGGCACCCGCGAGCAGCATCACGAGCCTGTCCAGGCCGAGCGCGATGCCCCCGTGCGGCGGTGCGCCGTAGGACAACGCCTCGAGGAGGAAGCCGAACTTCTCATTGGCTTCGTCTTCCTCGATACCGAGACGACGGAGAACCCTCGCCTGCAGGGCGGCGGTGTGGATACGCAAGGTCCCACCACCGATCTCGTTTCCGTTGATCACCAGGTCATAGCTGTGCGACAAGACCTCGAGCGGTGAGTCCTCCAGCATGTCGACGTGCTCCGCGAAGGGCTGCGTGAATGGATGGTGATTGGCGGTGTAGCGTTCTTCATCGGCATCCCACTTGAGCAGCGGGAAATCGACGACCCACAGAGCTTCGACGCCCTTACGCGTAACGCCCAGCTCCTCGGCCATGTGGAGGCGGAGCGCGCCGAGCACCTCGTTGGCGAGCGGACGAGCGTCCGCGATCATGAGGAGAAGGTCACCCGGTTCGGCGTCGAGGGCAGCCCGCAGCGCGGTCATCTCGGCGTCTGTGAAGAACTTCGCGATCGGCGATCGGACGTCCCCGTCCCCGCCAAGCGCCACCCAGGCAAGCCCTTTCGCTCCTGAGTCCAGCGCCAGCTGATTGAGGGCGTCGATGCGCCCGCGACTCCAGTCCCCTGCGCCCTTAGCGTTGATTCCCTTGATCGCCCCACCAGCCGACAGCGCGGCGGCAAAGACCTTGAAGTCGCTCTCGGAGAAGACATCGGAGACGTCGACGAGCTCCATGCCGAATCGCGTGTCGGGCCTGTCCGAGCCGAATCGCTCCATGGCCTCGGCGTAAGTCAACCTGGGCAGAGGGACATCCAGTGCGACGTCTGCCTCGGCGACGACCTCGCGCATGACCTCTTCCATCATCGAGAGGACATCGTGTTGGCTGGCGAAGGACATCTCGATGTCTACCTGAGTGAACTCCGGCTGACGGTCGGCTCTGAGGTCCTCGTCCCGAAAGCAGCGCGCGATCTGGTAGTAGCGCTCGATGCCGGCGACCATGAGGAGTTGCTTGAACAGCTGGGGAGACTGTGGCAGAGCGTAGAACTTGCCGGGATTCAGCCTGCTCGGCACCACGAAGTCGCGAGCGCCTTCCGGCGTCGACTTCGTGAGCACCGGGGTCTCGACCTCCATGAACCCGCGGCTTTCGAGTGCCTTGCGGAAGCGCTGGGTCACGCGATCGCGCAGCTCGAGGGCGGCAAGCACCTCGGGACGTCGGATGTCGACGTAGCGGTAGCGCATGCGCGTGAGCTCGTCTGTCTCGATCCCGGCCTCCACCTCGAACGGCGGCGTCTCGCTGACGTTCAGCACTCGTGCGCGTGAGATCACAACCTCCACGTCGCCTGTCGGCATGTGGGGGTTCTCGGTACCGTCCGGGCGTCGCCTGACCTGACCGGCGAGCTCCACCACCCACTCTGGACGGACACGCTCCGCCTCGGCGAACGCGCTCCCGGAAGCATCGGGGTCGAACACGCACTGCACGATCCCGGAGCGGTCGCGCAGGTCTACGAAGATCAGGCCGCCGTGGTCCCGTCGTCGATGCACCCAGCCGGCGAGCGTGACCGCCGCGCCGGAGTCTTCCGCGCGCATCTGACCGCAAACGTGCGTTCTTGTCGAATAGCGTGCATCGAGCATCCGCTCAGCCGCTCCCCTCGCTCAGACTCAAACAACGCCGAAGCGCTTCCGCCAGTTCTCTGACCGGAACGCGCTCCTCCGTACCCTGCGACATGTCACGAAGCGTGACTTCGCCGGCCTCGATCTCATCGGGTCCCACGACAACGACCCAGCCCGCCCCGAGCCTGGCCGCTTGCTTGAACTGCGCCTTAAGGCTGCGCGCCCGGTGGTCCATCTCGGCGGCGATTCCTGAGTCGCGCAGCGCCATGGTCAGCGAGAAGACGTCCTCGGCGACGGACGCGTCCACTCGGGCCACGTACACCTGCGTGACGGGCCGCGGCGGCGAGTCCGGTCCGGCGGCTCGCAACGCAAGCAGCGTGCGCTCGAAGCCGAGCGCGAAGCCGAGCCCGGGAGTCGGCGGTCCACCGTAGACCTCCATCAACCGGTCGTAGCGTCCGCCTCCGCCGATGGCATTCTGAGCGCCGAGCCCCTCTGCCTGGACTTCGAACACCGTGCGCGTGTAGTAGTCGAGTCCGCGCACAAGGCCGGGCGCCTCTGTGAATGAGATTCCTAGATCGAGGAGGTGTCCCTTGACCGCCGCGTAGTGCTCAGCGCACTCGTCGCACAGTTCGTCGCGCATGAGCGGCGCCTCGGCCATCACTTCGGCACACGAGGGGTTCTTGCAGTCGAAGACGCGCAACGGGTTCGTTTCCGTGCGCCTCGCGCACTCCTCGCACACGTCCTTTCCGCGTGAGCGCACGAAGTCGGCCACCTTCTGGCGGTACGCGGGCCTGCAAGCGTCGTCACCCATCGAGTTCAGGAGGAGTCGCGTGCGGTCCGGCGCCACCCCGACCTCCTCGAAGAAGCGCACCAGCAGGGCTATCACCTCGGCGTCCGCGCTTGGCTCAGCCACGCCGAGGGCTTCCACGCCGATCTGCCAGAACTGACGCATGCGCCCCTTCTGCGGCCTCTCGTAGCGGAACATCGGTCCCGCGTAGTAGTACTTCGCGGCCGCGCCTTGGGGTACCAGCGCGTGCTCGAGAGCGGCGCGCACGACGGATGCCGTTCCCTCGGGGCGAAGCGTGATCGAGCGACCAGCTCGGTCCTCGAACGTGTACATCTCCTTGGCGACGATGTCCGTGGCTTCGCCGATGCCTCGGGCGAAGATGTCGGTGTGCTCGAACAGCGGCGTGTATATCGGCTCGTACCCGTAGCGCGCGAACAGCTCGTGCGCCGTCCGCTGCATCAGCTCCCAAACGCGTGCGTCTTGGGGCAGTATGTCCGTCGTTCCCTTCGGCGCGCGCGCTTCCACGTGTGAGAACACCCCTCGAACTGGCCTGGCCGAATCGCGGTAATCGACTATAAGCCAACGCGCGGGGATGACCAAATCGCCTCGCGCCGTGCCCGCCTACTCGCTCCGGTCGCCGCCCTCTGGCGCCTCGCGAGCCGTCTCACTCGCCGGTCCGTCGGACTGCTCTCTGCGCCGAGACTCCCCCCGCCCACCTGAGAGGCGTCCCATCTTGAAGTCGATCGAGAAGTTCACGTACGCCTCCAGCAAGCGGAATACTCGAGAATCGCCGAGCGGGCCTACCGTGGCCTCACTGGGTAGCTCGAGGACCTTCCCATCCTTCAGCCTCGCACGCCCGATGATCTCGAACCCACCCCGGTCGTCGGTGACGCCCAGGTTGTCGGATTGCACGCCGATGACCGTCGGGAGATTGCACAGATCGAAGTGGCGGAGCAGCCCCACCCTGCCGTGGGGGAGCACCTCGTTGGTTTCGACATCGAAGACCTGCGTGCGGGTCCACGGAGGAGGGACCTTGTGTCGCGGGCTCGGCGGCAGACCCAGCACGTGGTTGCGCAGCGGATCATCGAAGTAGTTCGTGGCGGTTTCCCCCAGGCCGAGCGTGTTCACGCAATGGTGGGCCGGCACGCCGAGCGTCTCCTCGACCAGCTGATAGTAGTCTTCGCGCGTGACCACGCCGAAGCGGCCTCTGTAGCCGCCGCCGTCACAGATACGGCTGCCCTCGGGGAGGCGGAAGCGCATGCCGCGGTCTCGGCAAGCGTTGAAGAAGTACACGTAGGCCGAGGTTGCGCCGATCATGGCGATCGGGACGCCGGTGGATTCGGACTCCCTCAATGCGCCGACAAGGCGCTTGACGTCGACACCGGAGTGCTTGATCAGAAACTCGCTGTCCGGGGTACCGAAGTGCTTCCGCGACTGCTCCATCCCGATCGCCATGCCCATCGTGGGCGCCATCTCGGGACTCGGAGTGAGCAAGAGAATCCGGCACCGCTGCCCGCTCTCGAAGTCCGGAAACAGGTACGCGCCCGTCATCACGCGATTCGCCGTGAAGATCAGCTCCTGGCCGATCTCGTCCCGGAAGATCCGCCCTCGCTCGTTGGGCTCCGTGGTGCCGCTGGTCATGATCGCCTGCACCGCCTGGTCATGCGGAAACGAGGTCACGATCTCCTTCTTGAAAGCCTGCGTGGGGTACGCGGGGATATCTCGCCACGAGCCGATGCTGTCCGGCGTGACGCCGAGTGCTTCGCAGAACGACCGGTAGGGTCCGTTGCACGCGTACTGGAAGGCGAAGATCTCGGGCGCCAGTCTGTCGAAGTCCGCGGGATCGCCGCCCGGTCCTCGGCCCACGATCTCGAGGATGGCCTCGCTCAGCTCCTGCTTCCAGACCTGCTCGCTGTCTCGTGAGAACGACCCCATGCGCCAGCTCCCTAGGCTCGCGGAAAGAAAGGATTGATCGCTCGTTCCCTGCCTATCGTGGTGTCTGGCCCGTGTCCGGGATGCACCCGAACCTCGTCTGGCAGCGGGGCCAGCTTCTCCCAGATCGAGCGCTGCAGCGCGCGGCCGTCGCCCCTCGGGAAATCGCTGCGTCCCACCGATCCGGCGAACAGCGTGTCGCCCGAGAAGAGATGCCCGTCGCCGAACAAGCAGATACTCCCCGTTGTATGCCCCGGTGTCTCCATCACGGTGAGCCGCACGCCGCCGGCGTCCAGAACATCCCCTTCTCGCAGGAGGCGGTCGGGCGCGGGCGAGCTGTCGGAGAAGCCGAACAGCGATGCGCCGTTCAAGCCCGGATCCGTTACGAATGCCGCGTCCTCATGATGAATGGAGATGGGTGCGCCGGTCTTGGCCTTGAGCGCGCCCACAGCTCCGATATGGTCGAAATGCGAGTGAGTCAAAACGATGTGGGCGACATCGAGTTCGCCGACGGCCGCGAGCAGCAGTTCGGAGCTTCCCGCTGGATCGATCACCAGCAGAGGCCCGCCTCGGCCATCATCCACCAGCCAGCAGTTCGTCTCCAACGGCCCCAGGACCAGGCGCTTCACCTTCATCCGCCCGCGCCCCGGACTCGGGCACGCGTCGCCATCACGAAGCTCCCTTGCGCTTGGGTGGAGCGGACGCCTGCATGACGCGCCTAGCGTCGAACACGCCTCGCAGCCCTCGCACGTTCGCCAACAAACTGTTCAGCTGCTCCATGTTCCCCAGTTCGAAGAGGAAGCGCAGCACGGCGACCCCATGCTTGTCGGTATTGACCGACGCCGAGAGGATGTTGACGCCTGCCTCGGCAAGAAGCACCGACACGTCCTTGAGCAACCCGGTGCGGTCGAGCGCCTCGACCATGATCTCGACCTGGTACGCGACGTCACTCGCTTGATCCCACTCGACCTCAAGTATTCGCTCGGGCGTCTTGAGCAGCTCGGATGCGTTCGGGCAATCGAGCCGATGCACTGAGACCCCGCGCCCCCGAGTAACGAAGCCGACGATCTTGTCGCCCGGCACGGGGGTACAGCAACGTGCGAGTCTCACGAGTACGTCGTCTATCCCCTTTACGCGCACCCCGCCGGACTTGCGCCGCTTGTCGCGAGGCGGTGTGAGCGGCGTCGCCAGGATGTCCGCGACGTCTTCCTCAACTGGCTTGCTCGGGGCGACCGCGCCCGTCCGTTCCAGGTGCTTCATCACCTTGGTGAGGACCTGCTGCGCGCTGACCTTGCCGGCTCCGATGGCGGCGAGCAGGTCGCCCCCGGAGCCGTAGTTCATCTCCTTCGTCGCCACGGCCTCGATGGCCTTAGCGGTGGCGGACGCGCCGGCGC
Source organism: Actinomycetota bacterium (assembly GCA_037444885.1). Lineage (GTDB taxonomy): Bacteria > Actinomycetota > Coriobacteriia > Anaerosomatales > JBBILP01 > JBBILP01. The sequence goes on from JBBILP010000011.1 coordinate 13,214, forward strand.
TCATCCCCTGCTTGCGCAACACCTTCTGCAGCTCGTCCTTGCCCTTCTCCATGTCGTCGCCCCTTGACGCCTTGGAGAAGAAGTTGCGGATCTTGCTCCGCGCCGAGGATGTCCTGACGATGTTCAGCCAATCGCGCGAGGGAGACGCGCTCTTGTTCGTCATGATGTCGATGCGATCGCCCATCTGGAGTTCGTAGGTGAGCGGCACGATCGCACCGTTCACTTTGGCGCCTACAGTGTGGTGGCCCACCTCCGTGTGGATCGCGTACGCGAAATCGATCGGGGTCGAACCGCGCCGTAGCGAAATCACGTCCCCCTTCGGGGTGAAGACGAACACCTCATCCTCGAAGAGGTCGATCTTGAGCGCTTCCATGAACTCGCGTGGGTCCTTCAGTTCCGTTTGCCACTCGAGCATCTGGCGGAGCCACGCCAGCCGTTCGTCGAACGTCTCGTCGCCACGCCCGCCTTCCTTGTAGCGCCAGTGTGCGGCGATGCCGTACTCGGCCGTCCTGTGCATATCCTCGGTACGAATCTGGATCTCCAGCGGTCGGCCGGCAGGGCCGATGACGGTCGTGTGCAGTGACTGGTACATGTTGAACTTGGGCATCGCGACGTAGTCCTTGAAGCGGCCCGGCACCGGCTTCCAGATGGAATGCACCGTGCCCAGCGTGGCATAGCAGTCCTTGACTGAGTCAACAATGACCCTGAGGGCTATCAGGTCGTAGATCTCGTTGAAGTCCTTACCTTTGCGTGTCATCTTCTGGTAGATGCTGTACAGGTGCTTGGGGCGGCCGGAGATGTCCGCGCTTATGCCCAGGGCGCCCAGCTCGGACTGCAGCTGGTCGATGACCTCCTTCAGGTACGCCTCGCGGGCCGCCCTGCTCTCGGCCACCATCTTCTCGACCTGCTGATACTTCGCCTCCTCGAGCCAGAAGAACGCGAGGTCCTCCAGCTCCCACTTGATCGAGCTGATTCCGAGCCGATTGGCCAAAGGAGCGTATATCTCCATCGTCTCGATGGCCTTCTCGCGCTGCTTCTCGGGGCCGAGGCCGTCGAGGGTCCGCATGTTGTGCACGCGGTCGGCCAGCTTGATCAGAATCACCCGGATGTCCTTCGCCATCGCGATGAGCATCTTGCGCATGTTCTGCGACTGCTCCTCGGCCAGGCTCGCGAACTTCAGTCTCCCGAGTTTGGTCACCCCGTCCACGAGCTGGGCCACCTCGTCGCCGAACTCGCGGCGCAGCTCTTTCAGGCTGATGCCGCTGTCCTCCACGACGTCGTGCAGCAGCGCGGCTTGCAGCGTGGACGTGTCCAGGTTCAGTTCCGCCAGGATCAGGGCGACCTCGAGTGGATGGCTGACGAAAGGCTCGCCGGACTTCCGCGTCTGCCCGGTGTGCGATTCGGCCGCGAACTTGTACGCGGCCTCGAGTCCGGAGAGGTCGGCGTCGGGGTTGTAGGTCCTGACCTGCGTTTCGATCTGCTCGAGGGTTGCGGGCACTTCGCCTCCGGGCGTTCAGACAGCCTGTGCTGGCAGAATAGGTCGATTGAAGCACGCCAGCAACTCGGATGCCCCCGCAGACAGAACCCAGCCCTTGAACTCGTTGAACTCCTCTAGTTCGCTCCTGCCTTCGGCGTACCGCGCGGAGGAGGTGAGGTCGACCTTCCCGTCGACCTTGGGAACCCGCAGCCGCCGGTACGAACCAGCGCCCTCTCCTTCCAGCAGCCCGAGTTCTCGGAATATGCCGAGT
>JBBILP010000012.1:0-14947 GCA_037444885.1 Actinomycetota bacterium
CGCCGCAGGACTTCGGCAAGCACCTCACGATTCCGAGCCGGGACTACGAGCCTGCTCGAGATACGCCCGACCTTGCCGTCGATCAACCCGTGGACGGCCGACTGGAGGTTCGCCTGAAGGCGACGCTCGAAAGCGGCGCGATTGCGCCCCTTGAGCCCTATCTCGTGGTAGTGGATGAGTGCCGCGCGCTCGAACATGGCGCGCCGGACTACTTGATGCTGTCCTTGACCCGCTCGTACGAGACATCGCCTACGGCGATCTCGTCAAGGGCCAGCGTGAGCGGCTTGGTGCTGGTGATCGACGCCAGCTGCGTCGGGACCATGCTCATGATCGCCTGGTCACGGACTCCGTGGATCATGTCGTTGATCTGGCGAGCGCGTCGCGCCGACACGATGCACAGCGTGTACTTGGAGTCGACCTTGGAGAGCAGCAGGTCTATCTCTGGTTCGATGACCATGTATCAGGTTTCCTTCTCCGCGGAAGCCGATCGGATGATCGACATGATCTCGCCCGTGGCCCGGGCAACGTCATCATTGATTACCACATAGTCGTAGTCGTCGGCAAACCCCATCTCGCGCTCGGCGGTTCCCAACCGCACGCGCACCTGCTCCTCAGACTCGCTCCCGCGTCCCTTCAGGCGGCGCGTAAGCTCATCCCACGAAGGTGCGACCACGAACACGAGCACGGAATCATCCACCGCGCCTTTGACCTGCATAGCACCCTGCGGGTCGATCTCCAGGATGACCTGCACTCCCCCGGCCAACCGGCGCTCGACCGGCCCCCGCAGGGTGCCGTATCTGTTGCCGTGTACTTCCGCCCACTCCAGGAACTCACCGGAATCCAACCTGGCGCTGAACTCCTCGGGCGTCAGGAAGAAGTAGTGGGTCCCCTCGATCTCCCCCGGACGAGGTGGCCGTGTCGTCGCGGAAACCGACACCCATACATCGGGCATCTCTCGCGCGAGAGCCTCAACCAGCGTCCCCTTGCCGGCCCCAGAGGGGCCAGAGACTATGAAGAGCCGTCCCCTCGACATCGCTCTCGACCGAACGTGCCCGACCGGAGGTCTGGCGCGTCAGCCGAGGCGCTTCATGAGCATCTCGCGCTGGCGGGCACCCAGTCCCTGAACGCGACGGCTCTCCGAGATCTCGAGCTCGGCCATGATCTTGGCGGCCTTGGCCTTGCCGAAGCCGGGAAGACTCTCCAGCAGCGTGGAGACCTTCATGCGAGCGACGATCGGATCGTCGGACTTGCGCATGACTTCGGCGAACGAGGTAGTGCCGTTCTTGATCTTGGCACGCAGCTCGGCTCTCTTCTGGCGAGCCTCGGCAGCCTTCTTCAGTGCGGCCTGCCGGTCAGCCTCTGACAGTTTCGGTAGGGCCATGGTTCCTCCTCGTTCTCATCGGCGCGCTGACATACGTAGATCGGCGGAGCAGTTCGCCTAACCCGTGGCACCGCGCTAGCGCTATCCGCCACGGGGGCCGGGGACGATGTTACCCCTGACCTGCGATGATGCCAACCCCTACAAAGAGATTCCCCTACTTCCTGGCGAGTATGCGGGGACTCCGGAGGCGCATAGGCTACACTTGTCCGCCTCCCAAGAATCTACCTCAAGCCGAAGTAGAGACATAAGCGAAGCATTGAAGCGCTTCGGCCCTCCCCTGTCTATGAGCGAGGCCACCCCGATGACCTCGCCACCAGCACTCTCCACGAGATCGACCACCTCGGCAACGGAACCGCCGGTCGTGACCACGTCTTCTACCACCAGCACCTTCGCACCGGGCGGGACTTGGAACGAGCGCCTGAAGGTCATCTTCCCATCTTGCCGTTCGCTGAAGATTAGCTTCACCCCTAGTGCCTGGGCGACGGCGAACCCGATTATGATTCCCCCTACGGCAGGTGCGGCGACGAGGTCGATCTGCCGTTCACCGATTCGTCGGGTCAATTCCTCGGCGAGCCTCGACGTAAGCGCCGGATCCTCCAGAACGCGCGCGCACTGCACGTAGGTGTCGGAGTGTCTCCCGGATGTCAGCACGAAGTGCCCCGACATGATCGCGCCCACGTCCTTGAACGCTTGGTATGCCGCTTCGTCGTCCATATCTCCCATTCCGTCGTCCCTACAACTCCGCCACCAGACGCTCGAAAGCCTCGGATGGATCGGGCGCCGCGGTGATCGGCCGTCCCACGACGATATGGGAAGCCCCTGCCGCGAAAGCGTCCGCGGGCGTCGCGACTCTCGCCTGGTCGTTCGCGCTCGCCCAGCCCGGTCGCACCCCGGGAGTCACCACCAGCGCGTCTTCGCCCAGCCGCGCACGCATTCCCGGAGCTTCAAGCGGAGAGCAGACGACGCCGTCAGCGCCCGCCGAGCGCGCCAGCTCGGCCAGGACGAAGGCGGCCTCGGCAGTGGAGCGTTCGATGCCGATCTCGCGCAAGGCCTCGGCGTCCAGACTGGTGAGCACGGTCACGGCCAGCAGCGCCGGCTTCGGCACGCCGAGACGCTCAGACGTCCTTGCCAGGGCCTCCGCGCCAGCCGACACCATCGCCCTGCCTCCGCCGGCGTGCACTGTCACCATGGACGCGCCGAGTCCCGCAAGGGCTTCCGCGGCACCGGAGACCTGGTGCGGTATGTCGTGGAGCTTCAGGTCCACGAACACGTCGAACCCCAGCTCGCGCAGGGTGCCGACGATTCCCGGCCCGGCCGAGTAGAACAGCGTGAGTCCTACCTTGACGTGCGTCGCCGCGCCACGGAGAGACCTCGCGATGGCGAGCGCCTCATCCCCGCTCGGGGCGTCCAGCGCCACGATCACCCTGTCGCGCGTCACGTCGCGCATCCCTCCGTCTCGTACGAGATCCCTCGCGCGCGGCACGCCACGAGGCTCTCAGTCGAACGTATCCAGCTCACGTGCTGGTCCCTCCCACACCACCCGGCGTCGGTCCCCGTGGATGCCACTGAGCGACAGCGCCGGGCTGGTCACCCACATCCCGTCGACGTCGCTGCCTTCACTTTCGTCGGTCAGCACCGCAAGTCCGCCGGACTCGTGCCAGGCGACCGTCTCGCTGTGTGTCCAGAGCTGACCCTCGTGCACGAGCTCCTCCGGCTCCGCGCGCCAGATCTGGTTCGCCTCGAAGTAGCGAGGCTGTACGCAGCACACAACACCTCCGGGACCCGACCCGGCTATCCGCGCGCTCCACACCTCCGGAAGACGTCGCCCCGTGGGCCACCGTAGCATCCGCGCCCCCCGTTGTGCCTCCGGGGAGGCGGGGATGACAGTCTGCACTGAGACCTCGTGAAGCTGCTCCTCGGGCGACATCGCGGGCAAGTCACTCCCGCCACGCTCGGTCGGCCGGACCTTCACCCACACGACGGCGTCTACGCTGCCGTCCCACGCCGACGGACCCACCGCCGACCGCATCTCGTCCGAAGCGACTACCTCCCCAGTCAGAGCGTCCAGAATGAACACCCGCCGAGCCGGAGGTTCCTTGGAGTCGTCCTTCGACCTCGCGGCGCTCACAACGTCGTCGCGCAGCGTCTCCTCCACTGCGAAGTACGCCCCGGAGGGCGACCATCCCCTTGGGACAAAGGTCTCCACGTCCGATGGCAGACGAGCCGGCACGTCACCGTCCTCTTTCGAGGACGCGAATGCGAGACCCGAGGGAAACGCTCCCTTCGCCGAGTCCACCTCAAGGAAGGCAGACCGGCCGGCCGGTCCCATCCATGGTCTCCATGACGCCTCCCGCACGGAAGAAACTACGTTAAGACCGAGATCCCACACCTTGAGCTTGCGGGTCGGGCTATCCCCGAACTCGGCGGTGAGCAGCGCTTGCGTGGGCTCGGCCGAGGAGTCGGGGGCCTCGACTATCCAGGCCACGGCCGCAGAGGGTTCGACGGCGACCAGAAGGTGCCCCGGCTGGGTATGAGCGACACCGCTCGACGTCTCCAACGAGACGACGGAGGCCATACCATCAGCGGCCTCATACTGAGCGGTCACGCGCCGCCCGTCGTCGCACCAGGCGACGGCGACATGGGGACGATCGATCGAGCTGGGGAGCCAGCCCGAGTCGCTGAATGCGTACCGAGACCCAAGAACTATCGCAGCGGCGACAAAGACCACCAGGAGTACGAGGACTACTATCGTCGCTACGACGGCCAGGAGGGTTCCGCGCGACACCCGCCCCGGAGCCGGAAGCGGAATCGGTGCCGGAGAAACGAGCGGTTGCGCGACCGGCGCGCCGGGCTGCCCCTCGAGTTCTTCGGTCACGTCCCTCTCACCCCACCCTCAGCGCGCCGATCAGGTCAGCAGCACGTGCTATCCCATGGGCTCGGCAGAAACCGGCGATGCCGTCGATCACGCGGATCGTCGCTGTGGGATCGACGAAGTTCGCGGTGCCGACGGCGACGGCTGTGGCGCCGGCCAGCATGAACTCCACCGCATCCTCGCCTGACATGATCCCGCCCATGCCGATGACCGGGATCGAGACGGCACGAGCGACCTGCCAGACCATCCGCAAAGCGACTGGCTTTATCGCAGGTCCCGACAGTCCTCCCACCACTCGGCCGAGCTTCGGCTTGAATGCGTGCGCGTCGATAGCCATGCCCAGGAGAGTGTTCACCAAGCTGACGGCGTCAGCGCCCTCCGCCTCGACCGACCGCGCGATCGCCGCGACGTCGGTGACGTTGGGAGACAGCTTCACGATGACCGGCTTCCGCGTGACGCGTCGGACGGCGGCGGTCACCTCGGCCGCCTGTGCGCAATCCGTCCCGAACGCCATCCCGCCAGCGTCGACGTTGGGGCACGAGATGTTGACCTCCAGCGCGGATACCGCGTCTTCGCTCTCAAGCCTCTCGGCCACAGCCCGGTATTCGTCGATGCTGTGGCCCGATACGTTCACGATCACCGGCACGTCCTGCGCTGCGAGCCACGCGAGGTCGACCTCGACGAACGACTCCACCCCGGGGTTCTGCAGGCCGATCGAGTTCAGCATCCCCGATGGGGTCTCGGCCATCCTCGGCGATTCGTTGCCCGCCCACGGCGTGAGGCTCACGCCCTTCGTAACCAGCGCGCCGAGTCTGGAGAGATCCACGAAGTCCGAGTACTCCTTGCCCGACGCGAACGTGCCCGAAGCGGTCATGACGGGATTGCGCAACTCGAGGCCGGCTATGCTCACGCGCAGGTCTACCGGACTGCTCACCAGAGCACCTCCGCGGCGTCGAACACCGGTCCTTCCTTGCAGGCGCGCCGTAGACCCTCGGTAGTCTGGACCACGCACGTCAGGCACGCGCCGACCCCGCACGCCATCAGTCGCTCGAGCGAGACCTCGCAGCGAACACCCGCAGCCGACGCGATCTCGGCGACGGTGCGTGACATCGGCTCGGGACCGCACGCGTACACCATCCCCGGCGTGTCCTCGGCGATGAGTCGTTCGACAAGCTCGGTCACGTAGCCGTGGTGCCCCGCCGACCCGTCGTCGGTAGCGACTTCCACGCGACGCGCGACCGACTCGAACGTCTCGCGTGCGACAAGGCGCTCGGCGTTCGGTGCCCCGAGCGCCACGGTCACGGCCGTCCCGCGGGCCGAAAGACGCTCCGCCAGCATGCCGAGCGGAGCGGCGCCGAGCCCGCCTGCGACTACAAGCGCGTGCGCGAGGTCTTCCGGGGCCGAGAATCCTCGGCCGAGCGGACCGATGATGTCGGTTTCGTCGCCGACGCGCATCTCGGCCATGAGACGCGTACCGGGTCCGAGCACCTGGTACAGCAGTTCCACGGTATCGCCGGTCGCTCTGTGCACCGAGAAGGGTCGTCGCAGGAGCACGTCGGTACGGTCCGTGATCCGAAGGTGGACGAAGTTCCCCGGTCGCGCGGTGGCGGCGACGCGTGGAGCGTGCAACGCGACCAGACTGACGCCGGAGAGTACGCGGTCGTTGGCGATCACGGAGACGCGCTCCAGCAAGGGACGCTCAGTCGATGTCGTGAAGTCGGACGACGTCACGCCGTTGCCTCGCGGCTCGCTTCTCCATTGAACTCCTGAAGTGCTACGACGCCGAGGCGATCCTCCTTGATCGCCTCGATGGCGTGCACGACTGCCAGCGCTGCGGGCACCGTAGTGATGTTCGTGATGCCGTGCCGTACCGCCGCGGTGCGGATGTGGTAGCCGTCCGAGCGGGTCTCCCGCCCGAATGGCGTGTTTATCACCAGCTGTATCTCGCCGTTCTTCATCGCGTCCACGATATTGGGGCGTGCCTCGTGGACTTTGTGGATTTCCGTCACGGGGGTTCCCGCCGCACGCAAGGCCCTCGCAGTACCCTTCGTCGAGACGATCTCGAAGCCGAGCAAGTGAAGGTGCTTCGCCACCGGCACGATCGCCCGCTTGTCCCTGTCGCACACCGAGATGAACGCCCGGCCACTTCTCGGCAGGGAGTAGTCGATCGCGAGCTGCGACTTCGCGTACGCCGCCGGGAAGTCCTCGGCGACCCCCATGACCTCGCCCGTCGACTTCATCTCGGGTCCCAGCACCGAATCGGTGCCTGGGAGTCTGCCGAAGGGCATGACCGCCTCCTTGACGCAGAAACGGCCGAGTTCCCGGTTCTCCGGCGGCAAGTCCATGTCTGCGAGCTTGTGTCCCGTCATCACTCTGGCGGCCACCTTGGCCAGCGGGACGCCTACGGCCTTGCTCACGAAGGGCACCGTGCGACTCGCACGGGGATTGACCTCCAAGACGAAGACCTGCTGGTCCTTGACCGCGAACTGGATGTTGATGAGCCCGACGACCCCGAGCTCGAGGGCGAGGGAGCGCGCGGTGGCGACGATCTTGTCGACGGTGTCGTCTCCGAGCGAGAACGGAGGTATGCAGCACGCCGAATCCCCTGAGTGGATGCCCGCCTCCTCGATGTGCTCCATGACACCGCCGATATACGTACTCTCGCCGTCGCAGACAGCGTCAACGTCCACCTCTATGGCGCCCTCGAGGAACTTGTCCAGGAGCACCGGATGGTCCGGCGATATCGCGGTGGCCTCGGCCATGTAGTGCTCGAGGTAGTGTTCGTCGTACGCGATCACCATGCCGCGCCCGCCCAGCACGTAGCTTGGCCTCACAAGGAGCGGGAAACCTATCCGGCGGGCGACTTGGAGTGCCTCGTCAAAGCTGGTGGCCGTCCCTGCCGGCGGATACGCGACGCCCAGCCGGTCGAGCACCGCGGCGAACCGTCTTCGGTCCTCGGCCAGATCGATGGCCTCGGGCTTCGTCCCCATGATCGGCACTCCCGCACTCTCAAGAGCGTACGCGAGTTTCAGCGGCGTCTGCCCCCCGAAGGTGACCACGACCCCTTCCGGGCGCTCCGCCTCGACGACGTCCATGACGTCCTCGAACGTGAGCGGCTCGAAATACAGCCTGTCCGAGGTGTCGTAGTCGGTTGAGACCGTCTCGGGATTGCAGTTGACCATGATCGTCTCGAACCCGAGTTCGGACAGGGCGTACGCGGCGTGCACGCAGCAGTAGTCGAATTCGATACCCTGGCCGATGCGATTCGGCCCGGCGCCGAGGATCATGGCCTTCCGGCGCGTGCTGGGAGCTACCTCGCTCTCCTCCTCGTACGTCTTGTAGTAATAGGGGGTGACAGCCTCGAACTCGGCGGCGCAGGTGTCAACCGACTTAAAGGTAGGCCTAACCCCGAGGTTGAGTCTTTGCGTGCGGACCTCACTCTCCGTCGAACCCGTAAGCTTGGCGATCTGGATATCGGACAACCCTGCACGCTTTGCTTCCCGCAACTGGTCGGCGCTCAAGTCGAAGATCGCCTTGTCGGCCAGGCCCTGCTCGACGGCAACCACCTGTCTGACCTGGTCGAGAAACCACGGGTCGATGTTCGTGAGCTCGAATACCTCGCCCACACTCCTGCCCCGGCGAAACGCCTCGGCAACATAGTAGGGACGTTGCTCCGTCGGGATCGCCATCATGCGATCGAACTTGTGCTCGTCGAAATGGTCCTTTCCGTCCGCGCCCAGCCCCGCGCGTCCGTTTTCGAGCGAGCGAAACGCCTTGCCGAGAGCTTCCTTGAACGTCCGGCCGATAGCCATGGTCTCCCCGACGGACTTCATCCTCGTCGTCAGCGTCGGATCCGTGCCGGGGAACTTCTCGAACACCCAACGCGGCACCTTCACGACCGTGTAGTCGATGGAGGGCTCGAAGCACGCGGGCGTCTTCTTGGTGATGTCGTTGGGGATCTCGTCCAGCGTGTAGCCGACAGCGAGCTTGGCCGCGAACTTGGCGATCGGAAACCCCGTTGCCTTGGAGGCGAGCGCCGAGGACCTGCTCACGCGAGGGTTCATCTCGATGACGACCATGCGACCATCGGCCGGGTTGATGGCGAATTGGACGTTGCTGCCGCCGGTCTCGACCCCGATCTCCCGCATGATGGCAAGGGATGCGTTTCGCATGACCTGGTACTCGCGGTCGGTGAGCGTCTGAGCAGGAGCGACGGTGATGGAGTCGCCCGTATGCACGCCCATCGCGTCGAAGTTCTCGATGGAGCACACGATCACCGCGTTGTCGTTGCGGTCTCGCATCACCTCCATCTCGAACTCCTTCCAGCCGATGACGCTCCGCTCCACCAGCACTTCCCCGATCGGCGAGAGCGCGACTCCTCCCGCTACGATCTCGCGAAGTTCGTCGACGTTGTAGGCGATACCGCCTCCCGCCCCACCCAACGTGAACGAGGGGCGAATCACGATGGGAAAGCCAAGGTCATGCACCAGGCCCTCGGCATCATCGGTGGAGTAGGCATAACCGGACTGCGGCACCTCAAGGCCGATCCGCTCCATCGCCTCGCGGAACAGCCTCCGGTCCTCCCCCTTCTTGATGACGTCAAGCTTCGCGCCGATGAGCTCCACGCCGTACTCGTCGAGCACTCCAGCCTCGGCAAGCGCCACGGCGCAGTTCAGCCCCGTCTGCCCCCCGAGAGTCGACAGAAGCGCATCGGGCCGTTCGCGTTCGATGATCTTCGTGACGAACTCGACCGTTATCGGTTCGACGTAGGTCCTGTGCGCCAGTTCCGGGTCAGTCATGATGGTCGCCGGATTGCTGTTGACCAGGATGACTCGATAGCCCTCCTGCACCAGTACCTTGCAGGCCTGCGCTCCCGAGTAGTCGAACTCGCAAGCCTGGCCGATGATGATAGGTCCCGAACCGACGACCAGTATCGACTCGATATCGTCTCTGCGCGGCATACGCCTCCCTCTCCTACCCGGCCTCTCGGGCCGCTAACGTCACTTCGGCCCAGCGGACCGATAGACTCACGAAACCACCAGAACGGGGCATGGCGCGTGCTCGGTGATCGTGGCCGCCACCGACCCGAGAATCGCGCCGCCGAGAGCGCCTCTGCCGCGAGTCCCGATCACGACACCGGTACCCTCGTGCTTGGCAAGCTCGGACAGGACGCAGTCGCTCGGATCGCCACAGCAGATCACCGTGATAGCCCTGGTGCCCCTCGCCTCGAGCATCGCGGCGAAACCGCGCAGATGGTACTCGGCCCCTTCCTCCTCCGCTCGCCTCTTCTCGCCGGTCAGACGTGGATCGATCACGTGCAGCAAGACGACTTCTTGTACGCTGCCCTCAGGCAACTCCAGGATCACGTGCAGAGCCCTGGACGCGGACGCCGAGAAGTCCGTGGCCATTATTAGACGCTCGCAGAAACGCCTGGATAGCGCTGTTGCGTCCTCGCAGTCGCGAAGGACGTCGAAGCGCACCAGGAACGCGGGCACCTTCGAGTGGCGAAACAGCGCTTCGGACACCGAGCCGGCGACAAGTCGGCTGACTCTTCCGCGTCCTTCGGTTCCGCACACCACACCCGATACGTGCGACTCCGCCGCCAGCGCGATGAGCTCGTGAGTCGGATCATCGCCCGCGGGCACGCGGACTTCGACCCTGAGTCCGGCCGCTTCCAGCTCCGGCGCCAGCTCGAGTAGAGCCGCTCGTGCGTGGTCAACGGCCGCGACGATCACGGGTCCTTCCATTCCCGACGCGTCTATCGCGTGGGCAAGAACGACCCTGCGTACTCCGATGTGGGGAAGTCCTTTCGCGAACTCGATCACGTTGGCCGAGTCGGATCGGAGGTCTGTCGGCAGGAGCACACTGTGCAGCATCGTTCCTCCCCTATTCGTGCGAGTAGAGATTGTGGGTGTTCCCGTCCATCAGACGAGTGAAGGCCCCGAACAGGTAGCGCGCGTCGTGCGGCCCAGGAGCGGCCTCGGGATGGTACTGAACCGTGAAGGCCGGGACGTCCAGCAACCTCACTCCCTCGGTGGTCATGTCGTTGAGGTTGAGGTGCGTGAGCTGGACGCGGCCGAAAGCCTCAGAGCGCACGACAGGCGCGGTACCCGCATATGCCCAAAACCTCAGATCCCCGGGATCGTGGTCGATTCCACCTGAGTCCTCTGTCACGATCGGTCCGATCGACCCGAAGTCCACGCAGAACCCGTGGTTCTGGCTCGTGATCTCCACTCGCCCGGTGATCAGGTTCTTCACCGGCTGGTTCCCGCCACGATGTCCATACTTGAGCTTGAAGGTCTTCGCCCCGACGGCAAGCGAGAGCATCTGGTGACCGAGGCAGATGCCGAACAGCGGCTTCACTCCGATGAGGTCCTTGAGCGTCCCGTACAGATACGAGACCGCCGCTGGGTCACCCGGGCCGTTCGCGAGAAACACGCCGTCCGGGTCGTGCGCGAGGACGTCGGCCGCCGAGAACGTGGGCGGCACCAGGAGTATCTCGCAGCCTGCCTCCGCAAGCTTGCGCAGGATGTTGTACTTGATGCCCGAGTCGAACGCCACGATCTTGTAGCGCGGGTCGACAGGCAAGACTCCGGTGTCTACCGGTATTTCGCAGTCCGGCGGCGCTTCGGTGCCCCACACGTACGGCTCCTCGATGGCCACGTGCTTGACCCAGTCCGCCCCGGTCATGCCGGCGGACGTCTTCGCCTTCTCGACCAGGCTCGCCGGGTCGAGGTCCTCGGTCGACACTACCGCCCGCATGGCTCCGGACTCTCGGATGTGCTTGGTGAGCCTCCGGGTATCGATGCCCTCCACGGCCACCACGCCATGACGACGTAGGAACTCACTCAGCGGCTCCTCGGAACGCCAGTTCGAGTCTATCGCGCTCATCTCGCGAATCACGAAGCCCTTGGCGAACACGCCGCGCGATTCCATGTCCGCGCCGTTCGTGCCGTAGTTCCCGATGTGCGGCATCGTCATCGTCACGATCTGACCGGCGTAGCTCGGGTCCGTCAGCACCTCTTGGTAGCCCGCCATCGACGTGTTGAACACCGCCTCGCCCGTCGACTCACCCAGTGCGCCGCAAGACCAGCCCGCAAAGACCGCCCCGTCCTCCAGGGCCAGCATCGCCTGTGCACGTTCAGCCATCAGTCGTCACCTTTCCATCCCGAAGGACCACCCTGCCGCCTACAAGAACGTGCACCGCTCTTCCCTTCAGTTTCTGCCCGAGGAATGCCGAGTTGGTTGAGCTGGACTCGAACATAGACGGTGCGATATCCACGTTCGCTTCCGGGTCCACGACCGTGACGTCGGCCGGCGATCCCGCCGCCAGCCGCACCTCAGGCAGCAAGGGAATGGCGCGACGGGCTCCGTGACACATGAAGCGGGCCACGTCACTCCAACTGGCACGACCGGTCCGAACCAAGTGGGTGCAGACCAGCGAGAGCGCTGTTTCCAGCCCGGTCGTACCGAAGGGTGCTAGCTCGAACTCCAGTTCCTTCTCATGGGCCGCATGAGGAGCGTGATCGGTGGCGACGCAGTCAACGGTGCCGTCGAGCACTCCCTCGACGAGGGCCTCTCGGTCATCGGCGGTCCTCAAGGGTGGGTTCATCTTCAGGTTCGTGTCATAGCCGGACAGCGCATCCTCGTCCAAGAAGAGGTGGTGTGGCGTGACCTCGCACGTTACGCGCACGCCTCTTGCCTTGGCCGCGCGCACGAGTCCCAGCGAGCCGGCTGTCGACAAGTGCGCGATGTGCAATCTGCATCCGGTCAACTCGGCCAAACGGATGTCTCGGGAGACCATCGTCTCCTCGGCGGCCGCTGGCCACCCGGGCAATCCCAGCCGAGTAGACACAACACCCTCGTTCACCACGCCCTTACCCGAAAGCGACGCGTCTTCGCAGTGCGAGACGATCGGTACCGGGAACATCTTGGCGTAGTCCATCGCACGCCTCATCATGCCGGCGTCCTGCACGCCACGGCCGTCGTCCGTGAACGCCACCGCGCCAGCCGAGTACATGTCGCCCATCTCGGCGAGCGCCTCTCCCCTGCCGCCTACGGTTATGGCGCCGATCGGGTAGACTCGCGCAACAGCCTCAGCCTCGGCGCGCCTGCGCACGAACTCGATCGCGGCGCCCTCGTCGGCTGGAGGCGTCGTGTTCGGCATAGCGCACACGGCCGTGAAACCACCATTCACCGCGGCGCGAGTCCCTGATGCGATCGTCTCCTCATCCTCGCGACCGGGCTCTCGCAGGTGGACGTGGATGTCGGTCAGCCCCGGGAGCACCACTGAGCCGCCACAATCGACCGTCTGCCCCTTGGGAATCGATAGGTTCAGGCCGACCTCTTGGATCACACCGTCGCGCACGACGATATCGGCGACCTCATCGAGCCCGACCTCCGGGTCTACGACATGTCCGCCCTTAAGCAGCAGCGCCACTCTCGGCACCTCCAAGCAGCAAATACATCGCGGCCATCCGGACGGCGACCCCAGACTCCACCTGGCCGAGAACCACGGACCTGTCGGAATCCGCGACTTCGGCGGATATCTCGACCCCCCGGTTCATGGGTCCGGGATGCATCACGATCGCGTGCGACTTCATGCGAGCCAGCCTTCGGGAGTTCATCCCGAAGAGACGCGCGTACTCCCTAAGACTCGGGAAGGGCATACCCTCGGCACGCTCCATCTGAATGCGCAGCATGTACGCGACGTCGAGATCCGGTAAGACTTCGTCGAGGCTGTGCGCCACTTCCGCGCCGAGCACGTCCGGGCGCGCAGGCATGAGCGTAGGCGGCCCCACGACGACTGGGGTAGCGCCAACCGCACGCAGCGCGGGCGCTAGACTCCCAGCGACTCGGCTGTGCGCCACATCCCCAACTATGCCGACGGTCAGACCCTCGAGTCGGCCGAAACGCTCGCGCATCGTGTACAGATCGAGCAACGCCTGCGTCGGATGCTGATGGCGCCCGTCGCCACCGTTGATGACACATGCGTCCATACTCTCCGCGAGCAACTGCGGAGCGCCGGCGAACGCGTGACGCACCACAATCAGGTCGCAGGCCATCGCCGACAACGTCTTCGCGGTGTCCCGCAGGCTTTCGCCCTTGACCGTCGCAGAAGCGGACCCGCTCATGTTGATCGCATCCGCACTCAGCCGCTTGGCGGCGATCTCGAAACTCGTGCGCGTGCGCGTGGAAGCCTCCAGGAACAGGTTGATCACCGTGCGTCCCCGCAGCGTCGGGAGCTTCTTGATCCGACGCTGGTTGACCTCCCTGAACGACTCGGCCGTATCGAGTACGCTGGTGATGTCCTCGGGGGTCATATCCGACATCTGCATGATGTGGCGGCAGCTGAGCATGGACTACTCACCGCTCCCCTTCGCCTCTTTGACGATGGCGACGCCGTCTTCTCCGTCCGTCTCCAAGAAGTGCGCCATGACACGCTCGCGACTGGACGTGGGTACGTTCTTGCCGACGTAGTCGGCCCGAATCGGCAGTTCGCGGTGTCCCCGGTCGACGAGCACGGCGAGTTGGACCGTGTGTGGTCGGCCGTAGTCCATCAGCGCGTCCATCGCGGCTCGTATCGTACGGCCGGTGTACAGGACGTCATCGCATAGCACGACATCACGGCCTTCCACATCGAAGGGGATGTCCGTTCGATGCACCTCTGGATTCAGCCTCGCACCCACGTCGTCACGGTAGAACGAGATGTCCAGAGACCCTACGGGCACCCTGATGCCCTCGATGCGCTCAATGAGTTCGGCTAGCCTCTCCGCGACCCTTGCGCCGCGCGTGAGGATTCCGACGAGCGCGACGTTGTCGCCGCCCCTGTTCGCTTCGAGGATCTCGTGTGCCACCCGCGTCAGCGCTCGTTGGATGGCATCCCCATCCATCACCACCGTCTTGATCTGGCCCTGCATCGGCGCGCTCGCCCCCTTCCGGCGTTCTGACACGCGCACAAAAAAGCCTTCTTGCTCGCCGGCAAGAAGGCACGTCAGATAACGACTGGCGACGGAAGCGCCGTGCTATGTGTCTGTGTCCCTTGCCGGCCTCACGGGACCGGGCTTAAAGGTCGGTCACACAATAGCCCACAAACGCCGCCGAGGCAACGGCTGCTTTACGCGTGGCGCGAACCGTGCGACCGGGTGGTACCGTTGTCGCAAGAATGTGGTCGTCACTGACCACCGGCGCAGCGAGGGAGACGCCAAGTGCGAGCGCAAGACCGGAGCATTCACGGCCGTAGACTCAGGACTGCCTTGCTCGCGGTCCTGCTGTTCTCGGCGGTGGTGTCGAGCGCCTGTAGGCGACCGGCCGAGGTCGCGGAGGACGCTACGCGCCCCGGAACGGCCGCGACCACCACCGAGTTCGCAACCAGTCCCGTCTTGCCGGAGACGCCCCCGGAGATCACTACGGCAACACCACCAGGCCGCACCGTACCGGTGCTCGCGTACCTCGTTCGCGACGAGCGCGTCATTCCGGTGCGGCGCGAGGCGAGCGCGCCCGCCGTGGCGAGGGGTGCGATGCTGGAACTCCTGGACGGTCCTGCGCCCGAGGAGGGAAGCGCCGATATCGCCTCGGCGGTTCCTCAAGGCACGAAGCTCCTGGGTGTCTCGATATCGAACGGAGTGGCCACAGTAGACCTCTCGGGAGACTTCGCCTCCGGTGGCGGCACGCTGTCCATGTCGCTGCGCCTC
>JBBILP010000013.1:0-14707 GCA_037444885.1 Actinomycetota bacterium
GCCAGCTCACCGGCGTCGTGCAGGATATCCGAGGTGGTTTCCACTTCGAGGCAGGACGGGACTCCCTGGAACACGTCGTCCGTGAACTCCTGCACCTCTTCGACGATCAGGTTCGATCCGCGGTCGGAGCGCTCGTACTTCGCCTTCAGCCGCACGATCGCGTCCACTGAGATCGCGTCGCGATATCGCTCGTACACCTTCGGGAAGAAGACGCATTCGAGCGAGCCGTCGAGGTCTTCGATGACGCCCCGCGCCATCATCTTGCCGTTGCGCGTGGTCACCTTCTCGACACGCGTCAGGATTCCCGCGAACCAGCCGTACGCGCCGTCCCCGACGTCCTCGAGTTCGCCAAGCGACAAGTCCCGAGCGCCCTCGATGAGCGCGGCGATCTCGGCCAGCGGATGGTCCGAGACGTATATGCCGAGCATCTCCTTCTCGTACGCGAGCTTCATGCGCTTCTCCCACTCCTGGCCGTTCGGCGGTGGGATGTAGAGCGCGAATCCGTGATCGGCGGCGTCTTCGAGGTCGAAGAGCGAGGTCTGGCGGTTCTCGGCATCCTTCTGCCTCTTCAGCCCCTCCTCCACCGCGGAGTCCAGCAGGTCGCAGAGCTGCTTTCGTCCATAGCCCGTGGAGTCGAACGCACCCGCCTTGATGAGCGACTCGATCGTGCGCTTGTTGGCTTGCCGAAGATCGATTCGGCCGCAGAAGTCGTGTAGCGACGAGAAGGGTCCGGCCGCTTCGCGCTCAGCGACGATGCGCTCGACCAGGCCCTCGCCGGCGTTGCGGATGCCCGCGAGCCCGAACCTGATGCCCTCTTCGACCGCCGTGAAGTCCTTGCCGGATGAGTTCGCGTCCGGCGGGAACACTCGGATGCCGGCGCGATTGCAGGCCGCCACGTACTTCACGATGGTCTCGCTCTTGCCCATGTAGCTGGTGAGCACCGCGGCCATGTACTCCAGCGGATAGTGGGCCTTCAGGTACGCGGTCTGGTAGGCGATCAGGGCGTAGGCGGCCGCGTGGCTCTTGTTGAACGCGTACTCGGCGAACTTCTCGATGTCGGCGTACACGCGCTCGGCGAGCGCGCGACCGTACCCGCGCGAGACGGCTCCTTGCAGGAACTCGGGACGCAACCCGTCGACGATCTTGCGGATCTTCTTGCCCATACCCTTTCTGAGCTTGTCCGCCTTCGCCGCCGAGAACCCCGCCATCTCCATAGAGATGCGCATGACCTGCTCCTGGTAGACCATCGCGCCGTAGGTCTCCTCCAGGATGTGCTTCAAACGCTCGTCGTAGTAGGTGACCTTTGAACGCCCATGCTTGCGGGCGATGAAGCCGGGAATCGAGTCCATCGGTCCGGGGCGGAACAGAGCGACCACCGCGACGATGTCCGCGAAGCACGTCGGTTTCAGCTCTCGGAGGACGCGCTTCATGCCGGCCGATTCGACCTGGAACACGCCGTCGGTATCTCCGAGCTGCAGCAGCTCGAAGGTCGGCGCGTCGTCCATCGGCAGGTTCTCGATGTCGATCTGGACCCCATGCTTGCGCTCGATCGCCCCGAGGGCCTTGGCGATGACTGTGAGAGTGCGCAGGCCGAGGAAGTCCATCTTGAGCAGACCGAGGTTGGCGATGATCTCACCCTCATACTGGGTGATCAGCGCACCGCCCTTCGTATCCCGCTTGACCGGCGTATGCGCCTGGAGCGGGTCGCGACAGATGACGACCGCGGCCGCGTGCACGCCCTCGCCTCGGACGATGCCCTCAAGCGCCAGAGCGGCGTCCAGTATGCGCTTGGTATCTCCTCCTGCCTCGTACTCGGCCCGAAGCTCCGGGTTGGACGCTAGCGAGCCCCCGATTGTCGCGTCGGCGCGATCCACGATCTGTTTCGCGACCTTGTCGGGCACTCCGAACGGGTATCCCAGTACTCGTCCGGCATCCCGGATCGCGAGCCTGGCCTTCATGGTGGAGAACGTGACCACCTGCGCGACTCTGTCCTCACCGTACCGGCGCCTGACGTAGTCGATGACCTCGCCTCGGCGCTCGTCGTCGAAGTCGATATCGATATCGGGCATCTCGGTACGCTCTGGATTGAGGAAGCGCTCGAACAGCAATCCGTGCTCGAGGGGGTCCAGGTTCGTGATGCCGAGCGAGTACGAGATGATCGACCCCGCGGCGCTGCCTCGGCCGGGTCCGACTCCGATGCCCCGCTCCTTGGCCCATCTCACGAAATCCGCGACGACCAGGAAGTACTCCGCGTATCCTTTCTCGGCGATGACGCCGAGCTCGTACGAGAGCCGCTGCCTGGCCTCCTCCGGCACCGGATCGCCGTAGCGCCGCGCGAGTCCCTCGACGCACCGCTCCTCGAGGTAGGCGTCCTTGTCGCCTCGGAACCTGTCCGGCACGTCGAAGACCGGCAGGATGACCTTGTCGAACTCGATCTCGACGTCGCATTTGTCCGCAAGCGCGACCGTATTCGCGATCGCCTCCGGGTACTCCGATAGCACCTCGGTCATCTCGGCGGCACTCTTCATGTAGAACTGATCCGAGGAGAAGCGCATGCGTCCGGCTTCATCCAAGGTGGATCCGGTCTGGATGCAGATGAGCATGTCCTGCGCTTGCGCGTGCGCGGCGTCCACGTAGTGGATGTCGTTCGTCCCGACCAGCGGCAAGCCGAGGCGCGCGGCCAGCGCCGCGATCTCGCGATTGAGGTCTCTCTGGGTGACGCCACCGTCCCCGACTATCCCCTGGTCTTGCACCTCGAGGTAGAAGTTGCCCTCGCCGAACAGGCGCGCGTACGTCTCCGCCCAATGGCGGGCTTGCTCCGGCTGGCCGAGTTCTATCGACTTGCTGACGATTCCCGACATGCAGGCGGAGGTCGCGATCAGTCCCTCGGTGAACTGCTCCAGAAGCTCAAGGTCTACTTGAGGTTTGTAGTAGAAGCCGCTGGTACCGGCTTCGGACACCAGCGCCATGAGGTTCCGGTAGCCCACGTTGTCGCGCGCGAGAAGCAGCAGGTGATGCAGTAGCGGCTTGCCTTCGCGCCTGTGGCGCGAGTCGGGCGTGAAGTAGATCTCGCAGCCAACGATCGGCTTGATCGGCGGTCGGCCCGTCTTCTCGCTGCCCCGCATCGCGGCTCGGTAGAACTCGACGGCACCGAACATCGTGCCGTGGTCCGTGAGCGCGAGTGCGGGCATCCCGAGTTCGTGGGCTCTGTCCAGCAAGCCCTCTATCTTCGCGTGCCCATCCAGTAGCGAGTACTCGGAGTGGGTGTGCAAGTGCACGAAAGGCATCACTTGCCGCCCTTGCCGCGGGACTTAGAGACCGCGGATACGGCATCCATCCGCGAGAGCACCGCGCGATACCCGTCGGCCCCGTAGTTCAGCGCTCGGTTCACTCGCGCGATGGTCGTGGCGGAGGCGCCCGTCGCCTCCTGGATCTCAGTGTAGTGAGCCCCCTCGGCGAGCATGCGAGCTACCGAGAAGCGCTGCGCCAACTCCTGGATCTCGCGCACCGTGCAGACGTCCTGGAGGAATGCGTAGACCTCATCCTCGTCCTTGAGCGAGAGAAACGCCTTCAGTAGTACGTCTACGTCTGGTGTTCGGACGCGGTCTGGCGACATGTGCGGCATTCTCCCCGGATGGGCACGGCATACGCAAGATGATGTGTCAGTCTATCACGCAAGGACGACATTTTGGGGGTCCGGGTGACCAACTAGCGTCCACTTCTCGACGAACGGCGGCGCCTTCGCACGGACAGCGGAAACCGGCGCCGACGTACGGCTAGACGACCCGGTTCACGAGCGAGCCAACGCCTTCGACTCGCACCTCGACGACGTCGCCCCTAAGCATCGGGCCGACACCGGGAGGGGTCCCGGTGAGCACGACGTCTCCGGGCAGAAGCGTCATGACGTGCGAGATGAAGCTCACGAGCTCCCATGGGCTCCAGATCATATCCGAGGTCCTAGCGGACTGCTTCTTCTCGCCGTTGACGAAGGACTCGACAAGAAGGTCCGCCGGATCCACATCCGTCTCGACCCACGGGCCGAGCGGACAGAAGGTGTCGAAGCTCTTCGCGCGCGTCCACTGCCCGTCCTTGCGCTGCAGCTCACGCGCCGTGACGTCGTTGGCGCACGTGTAGCCGAGGATGTATTGCTTCGAGTCCGACACCGACACCCGATGTGCGCGCCGGCCGATGACGAGGGCGAGTTCGGCCTCGTAGTCGACGCTTGCCTGACCGTTCGGTACGTGGATATCGCCGTTGGGCGCGAGAATCGACGTAGGCGGCTTCATGAAGAGCACGGGCTCCTCGGGAATGCGCATGTCGAGTTCCTCGGCATGCGACCGGTAGTTCAGACCGACGCACACCACCTTGGTGGCCACCACCGGGGCGAGCAGCTTCGCCGACGCGAGAGGGACGATCCCGTCCGTCTCGAAAGACGCGAACGGTTCGTCCGAGATCAGCGTGATCGTCTGGTCGTCGGCCAATCCGTAGCGGACGTCATCGTCGGTGAATACCCTCGCGACTCTCAACGGTGTCTCCTATGTGCGCTTCGGAGTGCTCGGCTCGCCTGCGTTGTCGTTAACTTCCACTAACAGTCGGGCTTTCCTGCCGACATCGGTCGAGGCATCGGCCAGCGGCGGGAAGCACCGCTCGTGCGGCACAGCCCTCCGCCGCGCGCGTGCGTTCGGATGTGCGACCGGGGATGCTACTCGGCGTCGTCCCGCGGTGCCTCGGATGTCGAGGGATGCGAGAGGCCGTACTCGATGGAGTCCACGAGCGCCTCCCACGACGCCTCGATGATGTTCTCGGAAACGCCGACCGTGCCCCACGACTTCACGCCGTCATCGGACACGATGAGCACGCGCGTTATGGCGCCGGTGCCCTTCTTCTCGTCAATTACCCGGACCTTGTAGTCCGTCAGCTCGACGGCGTTGATGACTTCGGCGGGGTAGAAGCGCTGCAGCACGAGGCGAAGCGCCTTGTCCAGCGCGTTGACCGGGCCGTTGCCTTCGGCCGTAGCGAGGTAACGATGGCCGCCCACGTGGACCTTCACCGTCGCCTCGGTCTGGACGCGCCCGTCTTCGAACTTGTCAGCGATGACCCTGAACGACTCCAGCGTGAAGAACGGCTCGTACTCGCCGAGCCGCCGCTTGAGCATGATCTCCAGCGACGCGTCGGCGGTCTCGAAACTGTAGCCGTGATGCTCCATCTCCTTGATCTGGTCGAGGACCACGTTCACGTCCTCGGGGGCGCTTTCAAGGTCGAAGCCCAGCTCCTTGGCCTTCAGCTTGAGGCTGGCGCGGCCGGCGAGTTCGCTCACGACGAATCTGGCGAGGTTGCCGACGAGCGCCGGGTCGATGTGCTCGTAGGCGCCCGCGAGCCTGTCGGATGCGCTGGCGTGCACGCCGCCCTTGTGCGCGAAGGCGCTGCTGCCGACGTAGGGCTGATGCGGGTAGGGCGAGATGTTGGCGGTCTCGGCGACGAAATGGCTGACCTCCGTGAGCAGGCGCACCTGGTCATGGCTCACGCAGTCGTCACCCATCTTGAGCGCGAGCGCCGGGATGATCGAAGTCAGGTCAGCGTTCCCCGCGCGCTCCCCATAGCCGTTGATCGTGCCTTGCACATGCTTGCATCCGGCGTCTACCGCGAGGATGGAGTTGGCCACCGCGCATCCGCTGTCGTTGTGCGCGTGTATACCGAGCGGCACGTCGATCACGAGGGCCACAGCGTTGACCGCGCGCAACACCTCATGCGGCAAGGTCCCGCCGTTCGTGTCGCAAAGGACTACGGCGTCCGCTCCGGCCTCGGCCGCCGCCCTGCACACCTCTATCGCGTATCCGGCGTTGCGCGCATACCCGTCGAAGAAGTGCTCCGCGTCGAAGAAGACCGTGCCCACCTGCGACTTGAGGAAGGTGACAGAGTCGCGCACCATGCGCAGGTTCTCCTCGAGCGAGGTCTGCAGCGTCTCGGTGACTTGCAGGTCCCAAGCCTTGCCGAAGATGCACACCGCCTTGCAGCCGGTCTCGACCAGGGCCCGCAGCCCGGGATCGTCCGCCGCTTCGGCTTCCCTGCGACAAGTCGCGCCGAAGGCCGAGATGACCGCCTGGTGCAGCTTGATGTCACGAGCGCGCTCGAAGAACTCGGCGTCTTTCGGGTTGCTGCCTGGGAAGCCGCCCTCGATGTAGTGGATCCCCAGGTCGTCGAGACGCTGACAGATGCGTATCTTGTCCTCGACGGACAGGGAGAATCCCTCGCGCTGCGTTCCGTCCCGCAACGTCGTGTCGTAAAGCGTGATCATCAGCCGTCCCCTACCCTAGGCCGAAAGGAGGTGTCCTACGTCTCGGGCGACTTCTTCGCTTCGCGCGGTTCGCGCCGCACGTACCCCTAGACGTACTCCAGCCACTCGGCGTATTCCCCGTTCTCGCCACCGACAACCGCGAAGAACGCCCTCTGCAGTGCAAGGCCGATTGGGCCTGGATCGCCGATCTCGCGCCCATCCACGGAGCGAATCGGCACCACCTCGGCCGCGGAACCCGTCATGAACATCTCCTCGGCCTGATACAGGTCGGTGCGAGTAAGCGAGCACTCCCTCACGGTGTGACCTAGGTCGCGCGCGAGTGTCATGATCGAGTCCCGCGTGATGCCCTCAAGGATGCCGTCGGACACCGGCGGCGTGTAGATTACGCCGTCCCGCACGACAAACAGGTTCTCGCCGGTCCCCTCGCACACCACGCCCTGCTCGTTGAGCAGGATGGCCTCCGAGTATCCATGCTTGTTCGCCTCGACTCTGGCCAGCGAGGAATTAAGATAGTTGCCGGTCGCCTTGATCGCCGGGGGGTGCGCGTTGATCCCGCGCGACCGCCATGACGACACGCCCACCGCCACCCCGTGCGTGAGCGCGTCCTCGCCGAGGTAGGTGGCCCATGGCCAGGCGGCGATGGCGATGCTGACGGGAGCGGGCATGAAGTCGAGTCCCATGACCCCGTAGCCCCGGAAGGCAATCGGACGGATGTAGCAAGAGGTCAAGCGGTTGATGCGGATCGTCTCCTTGACCACCTCGACGAGCTCCGAGATGGAGTAGCCGAGATCCATGAAGATCATCCGCGCGGAACGATCCAGTCGCTCGATGTGCTCGGTGAGACGGAAGACCGCCGGACCTTTGGGCGTCTCATAGCAGCGGATGCCCTCGAAGACCCCGGAGCCGTAGTGCAACGCGTGCGTGAGGACATGGACCTGGGCGTTGTCCCAATCGACGAACGAGCCGTCCATCCAGATCTTGTCGACCTTCGGCAGAGCCATCGTCCCCACTCCTTTCGCTGACTAGAGCCGCTCGGCGATAAGATCGCCCATTCGGCTCGTCCCCACGAGTTCCTTGCCTTCCTCCATGATGTCCTTGGTGCGAAAGCCGTCGGCCAGCACGTTCTCGATCGCCGTGTCGACGGCGGCGGCCTCCTCTTCCAGGCCGAACGAGTACTTGAGCATCATGCCGGCGGACATCACCGTCGCGGTGGGGTTGGCGACGTCCATACCGGTGTACTTCGGCGCGCTGCCATGGCTGGGCTCGTACAGGCCCGGTCCATCGCCGATAGACGCGGACGCGAGCATACCGAGCGAACCGGAGAGCATCGAGGCTTCGTCGGAGAGGATGTCCCCGAACATGTTCGACATCACCACGACGTCGAACTGCTTTGGGTTCTTGACTATCTGCATCGCGCAGTTGTCGACGAGTAGGTCCCAGAGCTCGATATCGGGGTAGTCAGCGACGGTCTTGTGCGCGACTTCTCGCCAGAGCCTCGAGGCCTCGAGCACGTTGGCCTTGTCCACCGAGCACACGTTGGTGGTGTTCCTCGCGCGCGCGAGCTCGCACGCCTTGCGCACGATGCGCTCGATCTCGAAGGCGTGGTACTCCTCGGTGTCGTACGCCATGTCCCCGACACGGTCCCTCTTGCCGAAGTAGATGCCGCCAGTGAGTTCGCGCACGATCATGATGTCCACACCGCGAATGACCTCGGGCTTCAGCGTCGAGCCATCGATCAGCGCATCGAAGATCTTGACGGGACGCAGGTTGGCGTAGACGCCCAGGGCCTTTCGCAGTCCGAGAAGACCCTGCTCCGGCCGCACGCCCTTGGGATCCGTAGTGTCCCACTTCGGTCCGCCGATGGCGCCGAGCAGCACGGCATCTGACGCCTGGCACACAGCCAGCGTGTCGTCAGGGAGGGGGCTCCCGGTCGCGTCGATAGCCGCGCCACCGGTCAGCGCCTCCGTGTAGTCGAACGAATGGCCGAAACGCGACGCCACCGCGTCCAACACCTTGATGGCCTGCTCGGTGATCTCCGGGCCGATCCCGTCGCCCGGCAGAACCGCGATCTTGTACTCGCCCACGAATGCCCTTTCTTCCAGCCCGAACTCGCACGAAACCTGCGATGATGTGGTCACAGAGTCTAGCACACGAGTCGTGCCTTCGTGCGCTCGATGAGTCCACCTGCCTCGACGATCTCGCGCACGAACGGTGGAAGCGCTTGGGCTTGCCAGACCTGGCCCGTCGTCTCATTGGTGATGGTGCCTGTGTCCGCGTCTACGCTGACCTTGTCACCGTCGCGAATGCCGTCGACCGCGTCCGGCGCTTCCATGATCGGAAGCCCGGTGTTGATCGAGTTGCGGTAGAAGATGCGCGCGAAGCTCTTGGCGATGACGACGCTCACTCCGGCGGCCTTGATCGAGATGGGAGCATGCTCGCGGGAAGAGCCGCATCCGAAGTTCTCCTCGGCGACAAGGATGTCCCCGGCCTGCACTTTGCCGACAAAACCCGCGTCAAGGTCCTCCAGGCAGTGCTTCGCGAGCTCGGCCGGATCCGACGTGTTCAGGTAGCGCGCGGGGATGATGACGTCCGTGTCGATGTCTCGGCCGTACCGATGGGCTGTTCCGGTGAACTTCATGTCAACTAGTCCTTTCAGGCACTCAGGTCGTCCGGGAGCGCTATGTGACCGGCGACCGCTGTTGCGGCCGCGACGGCTGGCGAGCTCAGGTAGACCTCGCTGGTCGGGTCTCCCATGCGCCCCACGAAGTTCCGATTCGTCGTGGCGACCGCTCGCTCGCCCGCGGCGAGGATGCCCATGTGACCGCCGAGACACGGCCCACACGTAGGAGTGGAGACCGCCGCACCCGCATCGAGGAAGACGTCGGTAAGGCCTTCGTGCATGCACGCGCGGAAGACCTCCTGCGTCGCGGGGATGACGATGAGCCGCACGCGTTCGTGCACCTTGCGCCCGCGCAGCACCTCAGCGGCGATGCGCATGTCCTCCATGCGTCCGTTCGTGCAACTGCCGATGACCACCTGGTCGACCCAGACGTCACAAGCCTCGCGTGCGGGACGCGTGTTACTCGGCAGATGAGGGAAGGCGACCGTCGGCTCGATCGCAGACGCGTCTATCTCGTATACGCGCGCGTAGACCGCGTCTGGATCCGAGAAGTACTCGGTCCACTCGCGTTCCGCACGACCGCGGACGTATTCCCGCGTGACGTCGTCGACAGCGATGATGCCGCTCTTGCCCCCGGCCTCGATCGCCATGTTGCAGATCGTCAGGCGGTCGTCCATCCCCAGGGCGGAGATCGTAGAGCCTGTGAACTCCATGGACTGATACAGCGCGCCGTCCACACCGATCATGCCGATGATGTGCAGGATGATGTCTTTGCCGCATACCCAGGGTCCGAGCTCGCCGTTCACGACGAACTTAAGGGACTGCGGAACCTTGAACCACGCCTCCCCGGTCGCCATCCCGACCGCAGCGTCGGTCGAGCCGACGCCTGTCGAGAAAGCCCCCAGCGCACCGTAGGTGCACGTGTGGCTGTCGGCGCCGATGATCACGTCGCCGGGTCCCACGACGCCCTGCTCGGGCAGGAGCGCATGCTCCACTCCCATGCATCCGATCTCGTAGTAGTGCGTGATGCCCTGCTCGCGAGCGAAGTCGCGGACCATCTTCGCCTGCTCGGCGCTGAGTATGTCCTTGTTCGGCGTGTAGTGGTCGGGCACGAGCGCCACTCTCTCGCGGTCCCAGACTCGCTTGACGCCGATCTTGCGGAACTCCTTGATGGCGATCGGAGCGGTCACGTCGTTGGCAAGCACGATGTCGAGAGAGCACTCGATGAGCTGGCCGGGCTCTACCTCGTCCGCGCCCGCATGAGCCGCGAGTATCTTCTCGGTTATCGTCATTGGTCGAGGCATCGATGTCTCCTAGCTGTCCGCCGTGGCGCGGACGCGTCCATTCGCGCGCGTGTGTGTGTTCGTTGGTCCCGACTCGCTCACACTTCGTCCGCGACGCCCGGCCTGACCGACACCAGCAGCCGATTCAGGGCGTTCGCGTAGGCCTTCGCCGAGGCGACGATGATATCGGTGTGGGCGCCTCGGCCGGTGAAGACCCTGCCGTCCTCGGCGCGAACGCGTATCGTCACTTCGCCTTGCGCGTCTATGCCGCGCGTGACCGACTGCACGGCGAACTCGATGAGGTCGTTCGGGACGTCGATTATCCGATTGATGGCGCGATACACCGCGTCGACCGGTCCGGTCCCGTGGCTCGAGTCCACCATGCGCTCCCCGGTGGCCACCTCGACTAGCTCGACGGTCGCTGTCGGCACCCCCGGCTCACCGCACATCACGTGCACCTGCGCTATGTGGTACACCTCGCTGGCCCCGCGCTCGCGGTCGGAGAGCAGCGATTCGAGGTCCTCGTCGTACACCTCTTTCTTCTTGTCGGCCAACGTCAGAAAGGCCTCGTACACCTCTTCGAAGTCCGCGTCATCCAACTCATGGCCGAGTTCGCTCAATCGGTGCTTGAGCGCGTGCCGACCGGACCTGGCGGTGAGTATGATGCTAGAGCCGCCGACCCCGACATCCGCCGGGTCGATGATCTCGTACGTGGTCCGTTCCTTGAGCACGCCGTCTTGGTGGATCCCGCTGCTGTGCGCGAAGGCGTTCGCGCCGACGATGGCCTTGTTCGGCTGGACGAGTATGCCGGTGATGTTCGACACCATCCTGGAGGTTCGGATGATCTCGCGGGTGTTGATCCCGGTGTCCACACCGAACACGTCCGGGCGCTGACGGAGCGCCATCACGACCTCCTCGAGCGCCGTGTTCCCCGCGCGCTCGCCGATGCCGTTGACCGTGCACTCGACCTGCCGCGCTCCCGCTTTCACGCCGGCGAGCGCGTTGGCTGTGGCCATCCCGAGATCGTTGTGGCAGTGCACGGAGATCGTGACGTCCTCGATCCCGCCCACGTTGGCCACGAGACCCGCGATGAGTTCGCCGAATCGCTCCGGATAGGCGTAGCCGGTGGTGTCCGGGATGTTCACCACGGTCGCGCCCGCGCGGATCACGTCCTGGACCATCCGGTAGAGGAACACCGGATCCGCGCGCCCGGCGTCCTCGGCGTAGAACTCGACGTCATCCACGAACGAGCGGGCAAGCTTGACCGCGGCGACACCGCGCTCCAGAGCTTCCTCCCCAGTGATACGCAGCTTGTCACGCAGGTGGGACTCGGAGACGCCGATCCCCGTGTGGATCCGTGGACGCGACGCGGTCTTGAGCGCATCCGCGGCGGTCTCGATGTCCTTCGGGATCGCGCGCGAGAGGCCGCAGACCACGACGGCATCGCCTACCTCGGCGCCTATCCGACGAACGCTCTCGAAATCGCCCGGGCTCGAGATGGGGAATCCCGCCTCGATCACATCTACGCCGAGGCGTACCAGTTGCCTGGCGATCTCCAGTTTCTCTTCCGTGTTCATCGACGCGCCCGGCGATTGCTCGCCGTCGCGCAGAGTCGTGTCGAATACCTTGACTGAGTCCGAACTCACTACTATCACCCCGATCGATGCACATGTGCCGCCAATCCCGACAGGGCCGACGGGCTCAAGCGAGCCGCGCCGGCCCGCTAAGTCGGAGGGCCTGCACAGGTACGCGATGGATCGGGTATGCGGGCGTTCTCGTCACAGCTCGACACTCCACGCTTCTTCCAGCTCCGCCTGCTCGCTGATCTCGGCGAGAAGCTCTTCGCTGATGGGGCTGTCGACGTTGATTCCCATGAGCGCCGAACCACCGATCTTCTCTCGGCCGACCTGCATCGAGGCGATGTTGATCTCGTTCTTGCCCAGCAGTGTGCCGATCGAGCCGATCTTGCCCGGCACGTCCACGTAGCGGAAGAACGCCATGTACTTGCTGGGGCGCATGTCGATGGCGAAATCATACATCGCGACCAGCCGCGGCTCGTCCTGCTTGCCGACGAGCGCGCCGCCGATGGCCACATACCCGGCCTCGGCTGTCGACCGCACCTTCATCATGCTCACGTAATCCCGGCTCTCCACCTGACGGGTCTCCGTGACCTTGATGCCTCTTTGCTCGGCGTACAGGTTTGCGTTGACGAAGTTGATGGCCTCGGGAGTCACGCGTGAGAGCATCCCTTTGAGCACCGCAGTCTTCAGGATGCGCGTGTCCAGCTCCGAGATCGCGCCGATGAACCCGACCTCGACTTCGGACACGTGGCCCTTGGACATCTGCGCGATGAGCTTGCCCATGTCCTC
Organism: Actinomycetota bacterium; assembly: GCA_037444885.1. Taxonomy (GTDB): domain Bacteria; phylum Actinomycetota; class Coriobacteriia; order Anaerosomatales; family JBBILP01; genus JBBILP01. Next base: position 12,568 of record JBBILP010000013.1, read on the forward strand.
GGCGAGCGGCAGCCACGGCCGCACCTTCTCCATAACGTCGGGAGTGACCGGTGCGATGTTCACGGCGGTCGAGACCATCTCGCCCTTCAGGCCGGCCGCCACGAAGTCGGCGATCTGCTCGCCCGCACGGTCCTGGGCCTCCTCCGTCGATGCTCCGAGGTGAGGCGTGAGAATGACGTTCTCGAACTCCGCGAGTGGAGAGTCAGTGCACGGCTCGACCTCGAACACGTCGATCGCGACGCCGCCGACCTTGCCCGAACGCAGCGCGTCGGCCAAAGCCTCCGTCTGGTAGATGCCGCCGCGCGCGGTGTTCACCAGTCGCGCGCCGTCCTTCATCTTCGCGAACTGCGCCGCGCCGAACATGCCGATGGTCTCCTTCGTCTTCGGAAGGTGCACCGTGATGAAGTCGGCCTGCGCCAGTATCGAGTCGACATCCGCAAGCAGCTCGACGCCCATGGCCGCCGCGCGGTCCTCGGCGATGTAGGGGTCGTAGCCGATGATGCGCATGCCGAAGCTGCGCGCGCGCTCGACGACAAGCGCGCCGATGCGACCGAGCCCGAACACGCCGAGCGTCTTCTCGTAGAGCTCGGCGCCGGTGAACTTACTGCGCTCCCACTTGCACGCGCGCATGGAGTTGGACGCCTGCGGGATGTTGCGCGCCAGAGCGAGCATGAGCGCGACTGTGTGCTCGGCCGCGGATACCACGTTGGAGGTCGGGGCGTTGCACACCACGATGCCTCTCTCGGTGGCGGCCTCGACGTCTACGTTGTCGACACCCACGCCGGCGCGGCCGATGATCTTGAGGTTCGCACCCGCCTCGATCACCTCGCGCGTGGCCTTGGTCGCCGACCGCACGATGAGCGCATCGTAGGCGGGGATTTCAGCGACCAGCTGCTCGGGAGTCAGATCGGTCTTGACGTCGACATCGAACTCGCTCTTCAGCTTCTCGATGCCGCTCTCGGCGATCTTCTCGGCTACCAGCACCTTCATGCTCTACTCCCCCATCAGGACGGCTTCGGCCGCCTTGATGCCCGCGCCTCGCTCGAAGGAATACCCGAGCTCGGCCAGCGTCATCTCGAGCGCGGCCAGGGTGGTGATTATGTCGAAGTCGCCGAAATACCCGAGGTGGCCGACGCGGAAGATGCGGCCCGCGTAGTCGTCCTGACCTCCGGCAATGGTGACGCCGTACTTGTCCTTCATGATCTTGACGATCTTCTTGCCGTCGACGCCTTCGGGCACCCAGACCGGCGTCACGGCACTGCCTCGACCCTCCGGCGGCGCGAACAGCGTCATGCCCAGAGCCTCGCATCCCTTCCGAGTGGCCTCCGCGAGCCTGGAATGCCTCGCGATCGTGTTCTCCAGGCCTTCCTCGCGAATCATCCGCAACGCCTCGGCCAGCCCGACGATCAGGGACACCGGCGGGGTGAACGGCGTGGTCTCCTTCTCGAGGTTCTTCTTGTACTTCATCCAATCGAAGTAGAACTTCGGCAGCGTGGAGCGCTCGTACGCGCGCCATGCCTTCTCGGAGACCGTGCATGCCGCGAGTCCCGGAGGGAGCATGAGACCCTTCTGCGACCCGGTCATCACGACGTCCAGGTTCCACTCGTCGGTCTTGCACTCGACGGCGCCTATGCCCGTGATGCTGTCCACGATGAACACGCACTCGGGGTACGCGTGGACGATCTCACCGATGGCCTTCACGTCGTTGAGCACGCCGCTCGACGTCTCGGACTGCACTACGATGACCCCGCGCGCGTTCGGGTTCTCGGCAAGCGCCTTCGCGATGTCCTGAGGGTTGACCACCGCTGTCCACTCGTACTGCAGGTCGATGACGTCCAACCCGTACGCCCGCGAAATCTGCACCATGCGATCGCCGAACTTGCCGTTCCGCGCGACGACGACCGTGTCGCCCGCGCAGAAGCAGTTCGCGATGGCTGACTCCATCACGGCGGTTCCCGAACCCGCGAGGATGAGCACGTCGCCCTCGGTCTGGAAGACGTACTTCAGGCCGCTCACGGCCTCCATCAGCGTCGCCGAGAAGTCGGGCGTGCGATGGTGGATCATCGGCCGAGCCTGTGCGAGCAAGACCTCGGCAGGCACCGGGGTCGGACCCGGCGTCATCAGGTACTTCTTCTGCATC
>JBBILP010000014.1:0-14483 GCA_037444885.1 Actinomycetota bacterium
GCGACAGGTTCGTGAACGCCGCCACCGCGAATCGGATGGATTCCACTCGGCGAAGATCGATGGCGTGCGACGACACCTCCATCGCCACCGCATCCACATCGGCATCCCGCATCTCGGCGAGCAGCCTTTGGAGATCGGCGGATTCGGGCGTAGTACGCACGGACGCCACGCTCTCCGCTCCGATGCGCGTCTCGACCGTGCCTACCAGGCCGGTCTTCATCCCCGCGGCTCGCAGGATGCTCTCGACGAGGTACGTGGTCGTCGTCTTTCCGTTGGTCCCTGTCACCCCGACGACCTGGATGACGTCGCTCGGCCGTCCGTACAACCTGGCCGAGGCCCAGGCGAGCGCCTCTCGCGGGTCGTCTACCACAGCGACGGGCACGCCGAGCTCAGGCATCGCGCGCTTGGCAACGACGGCGACCGCACCCCGCTCGACCGCGTTGGCGGCGAAGTCGTGCCCGTCGTGCACGAAACCAGGGATGCAGAAGAAGAGGTCGCCCTCGCGCACCGTCTGTGAGCGATATGCGACACCGCTGATCGCGGTCCGCGCATCGCCCTCGATGGCCGCGCTGACGTCGCCGAGAAGATCGCTGAGTGTGTGTCCGATGACCGACTCCACCACTAGAAACCGTCCGATTCTATCACGGCGCCTCGCCCTGTCCTACGTCGTCACCGTCGGACACAGGCCCGATCGAGAGAGTGGCATCGGTAGACGTGGGCGGCACCTTCAGGTGCGACATGCAGAAGGAGGCTACCCTGCTGAAGGTAGGAGCCGCTACAACTCCTCCGTAGATTGAATCACGCGGTTCATCCAGTATCACCACCACGACGATCCGGGGGTCGTCGGCGGGAAGGAAACCAGAGAACGAGGCGACGTAGCCCCCGCCCTTGTAGCCCTTTCCGTCCTTGCGAGGCTTCTGGGCTGTCCCCGTCTTACCGGCGACTTCATAGCCCCTGACACTGGCCTCCTTGCCGGTACCCTCGGTCACTACCGCTTTCAGTATCTCCGCGGTCATAGCCGTGGTCGACTCGGGAATGGAACGTCTCTTCGGCCATGCCAGTTGCGCGTCAGGCTGCTCGGGCAGCGCGTACAGGAAATGCGGCGTGACCAGTTCGCCGCCGTTCGCGATAACGGACAGCGCTCTCGCAAGTTGCAGAGGCGTGACCGCCATGCCCTGGCCGAAGGGTATGTTACCGATGCTGGAGGCCGACCAGTCCTTGGGCCGAGGCAGACTGCCCGGCGACTCGCCTGGGAAGTCCACGCCGGTGCGCTCGGTCATGCCGAACCGCTCGAAGTAGCGGTATATCTCGTTCTTCCCGAGAGCCTGTCCAAGCTTGACCGACCCGACGTTCGAGGAGTTGGTGACTATTTCTGTCAAGCTCCAGTTTACCGTGCCGCGGGGGTGCGACTCCTTGATGGTGCGCCCGCCTACCTTGAGTGTGGGCGGGAGCTTGAACATGCTCGAGGGCACGAAGAGCCCTTTGTCGATGACCGCCGCCGCGGTAAACGACTTGATGGTCGAACCCGGTTCGTACATATCGGTCACCGGCCGATTGCGCGTCCGATGCGGAACCGCCTTCTGGTACGCATTGGGATTGAAGCCCGGCACCGTGGCCATCGCGAGGATCTCCCCGGTCGCGGGATCCATCACCACGATCGAACCGCTCTTGGCGTTCCACTTCTTGACCGCCGACGACAACTCGAGCTGCGCGACGTATTGGATGTCCTTGTCCAGCGTAAGGATCACGCTCTGCCCATCGACGGGCGGCTGCTCGCTGGTCACGCCTCCCGGAACGGCGCGGTTGTATCGATCGCACTCGGCGATGATCCGTCCTGGCTTGCCGGCGAGAACATCGTCGTAGTAACGCTCGAGACCGGCCAGACCTTCGTCGTCCACACCCACGAAGCCCAGCACCTGAGACGCGAGTTCTCCCGACGGATAGGTGCGCCGGGAGTCATCTATCATGCTGACTCCAGCCAGCTCCAGGTTCGCGAGCGCCTGCGCGCGATCCATGTCGACCTTGCGCGCTATGTAGACGAACCCGGCGTCCTTCTTGAGCTTCTTCTCATACTCCTTGAGGTCGCCGCCGAGTACGCTCGCCAGGGCCTTCGCGGTACCCACGGGGTCAGTCACGAGGTGCGGTGAAGCATAGACCGTTCGCGCCTGCATGCTGACGGCTAGGGGCTCGCCCCCACGGTCGTAGATGGCGCCGCGCCTTGGAGACAGGACGATGTCCCGCGTGCGCTGGTCCTCGGCCATCTGTGCGAACGCCGGAGCCTGGAGGACCTGAATCCACACGAGCCGGACGGCTACAACACCGAGTACCGCGGCGAGGGTCCAGAACAGCGCAGCGGAGCGCGCCGATCGCTTCGGCACACCCCGTCCACGAGTCATGCTGCCCCCTTTGCGAGAGGCCTCCCGCGCCTCACCTGGACGACGCGAGACCGACATCGCCCACTAGGAGGAGTTGCGCCTCGCCAGCCGCCATCCGCATCGCGGCGGCGATCGCGTCAGCCAGGCTTCCTCCGCGACCGCCGCCCGATGCTGTTGTGTCCGACGGCCCGCGCGACGAGACGGTGGCGTCGTCGGGCCGCTCGTCTGCCTGTGGTGGTATGGCCAGATACCGCACGCTCTTCGCCTCGGACATGCTCATCGTGGATTCGGCGATGCTGCCGATGCGCGAGGGACTCGATAGGGCGCTCTTGTCGACTTCCAGTTCATCGCTGACCAGGCGCTCCTGTTTGATGACCGACTTGAGGCGGCCGGCGTCGATGGACGCTTCCGCCGCTTTGGCTGCGATCGCTACCCGCCCGAGACCGAAGACAGCCAACGACATCATGGCGAGAAGCACGCCCCGAAACACCGCTCGCGCCCGCCGTTCCGCGGCGCGAGCACCGGTCGGCCGACGGCCTTTAGCCTGCGGCTTCCCGCTCTTGGCCGCGGGGCTTCGAGTGGCGGATCCGCCGCTCGCGCGCTTGCCGGGCTTGCGTGATGCCGCGCGGGGCTTTCCTGGGGTGACCACGCGCAGGGTGGAGGACCCGCTTGCGCCACCGCAGCTACGAGCGGGAAGCCCCATCGCGTCCTCCTTCCGTCCTGTCGCGCTATCGCTCGCTATACTCGCTCGGCCGCGCGCAGTCTCGCGCTCCGAGCGCGCGGGTTGTCCCGCACCTCCTCGGCCGTGGGAAACACGGCCTTCTTCGTGATGACACGGAGTACCGACTCGCGCCCGCACCTGCATTCAGGCAAGTCGCTCGGGCACCTACACACCCCGGAGAGGTCGGAGAACGTCGACTTCACGAGCCTGTCCTCAAGCGAGTGGTAGCTGATGACGACTATGCGACCGCCAGGACGAAGCCACCGGACGGCCGCATGAAGGCCCCTCTCCAGCGCCTCCAGTTCCGCGTTCACCTCTATCCTCAGAGCCTGGAAGACCCTCCTCGCGGGGTGAGGACCGGTCCGGCGAGCCGAAGCGGGAATCGCGTCCTTGATGATCTTGACCAGGTCGGATGTGCATCGCACGGGTCGGCGGGCTCGCGCGGCTACGATGAATGCTGCTATGCGCGATGCCCACCTCTCCTCACCGTACTCGCGGAAGATCCGCGCGAGTTCGCTCTCCGAGTACTGGGCCAACACGTCCGCTGCGCTCAGGCTTTGGGACTGGTCCATCCGCATGTCCAGCGGGGCGTCCCTCTCATACGAGAACCCGCGCTCGGCCATGTCCAGCTGCGGCGATGAGACCCCGAGATCGAATAGGATTCCATCGACGTACGCAAGACCTGCCTGCGCCAACAGGCGGTCAAGCTCTCCGAAGTTGCCCTTCAACAGTATGGATTGCTGGCCGAGGCGGAGTGTGGCTGCTGCTGCGTCTAAGGCTGCGTCATCTTGATCGATTCCCACCAGTATCCCGGTGGGCGCGATCGAATCTTGGATCCGTCTCGCGTGTCCTGCCCCGCCAAGGGTCGTGTCGACGATGATGGAACCGGGGTGCAACGATAAGTACCGCGTGACCTCGGCCAGCAAAACTGGGGTGTGCCGGTATTCCATTGTCAAGGCCCTAGAAGAACTCCAGTTCGCTAAGCTGCGCGGCGTCTTCCTCGATGCCTGACGCCGTGTCGCTCAGGTACGCGCTCCACGTCTCGGTGTCCCAGATCTCTATCCGAGGTCCGTTGCCTGTCACCGAGACATCCCGCTTCAGTCCTGCGTGCTCCCGGAGCACCGGAGGGATCATGATTCGCCCCGCCTTGTCCGGTTCCACCTCGATCGCCCCGCTCGTGAAGAACCTCCTCACGCGACGAACACGCGGGTCGAAGTCGCTCCGGCTGGTGAGTTCGTCGATGAACGCGGCGTACTCCTCGGCCGGGTAGACCCACAGGCAACCCTCGAAGCCCCTCACAATCACCAGGCGCCCACCGGTCTCGGACCGGAAGCGCGCGGGTAGGGAGACGCGACCCTTGGCGTCCAGCGTGTGCTGGAAATCGCCCAGAAACATGTCGCCCTCCCCTCAACGGAGTCGGTGTACCTCGAGGTGCGGCCTCTCCCTCATTGGCGCTATCCTATGACACTACATCCCACTTGGCAACAACTTTGTGGGAATTCATCCCACACAGCCGAACCACGATGCCGCAGCGTCGTTCGGCGCGTGGTGGCGGGGCGTATCGCGCAGGACGCGCGCCGGGAGCGGGTGCGTCTCACGAAGTACACGCGGCGAGCCAGGACTCGCCGCGAACCACATCGCTCCCGAGTCCGTCTTAATGGACGTGGCAGAAGGAATCCGGACCTTCACAGCGGAATATGCGAGGGGAAGTAGTCAAGTTGCCCGGGTAGGGTGCGTGCCTGTAGAATCGGCATGGTTCCCGTTGGGTGGAACAACGGAGGTGAAACCGCCCGATGACCACGAATATCGCTAGTGCACTCTTCAACACCTTGCTCGCGGCGTTCTTCGTCGTAGTGCTCGCGGCTGCCGCTCTAGGAGCTTACGCCGCTGCCAGCCTCAAGCGAATGGAACAACGCGACGAGTGACCCCTCCCGCATACCGCTGTCTTGACCGGGCGCCTCTGCAACAACCGTTGTAGAGGCGTTCGTGCACTTGAGCGATCGCAGGGCGATTTGGAGGACTGAGATGAAGGGCCGCGGACGACACACACACCTCGCACGGACCACGCTGATGCTGTCGCTACTCGCCTTGGCGCTGGTCGCCTCAGGATGCGGACTGATCACCGGCGGGCGTGACGAGTCCGCGGATGTGAGCCAACGCAACCCTTTGGCGGCGCCTGTCGCCGGTGAGTCCAAGACGGCGACGCAGGACTCCTTGAGCTACGGTGGGGAGGAGGCGCGCGTCGCGCCGCTTGCTGCGCCGGGTGCCGCTCCGTCCGTACCCGACAGCGAGAGGCTGGTCGTGCGGACCAAGACTCTGCGCCTCAGAGTCGATGACGTCGAGAAGAGCATCGTGAGCATCCGCGACATCGCGAAGTCGCATAAGGGCTCGATCGAGTCGATGCAGACCGGTAGCGCCGACGAGCCGGTCTACCGCTACAGCGCCGAAGGGATGTCGGTGCCCGAATACGATGGGCAACCGCTGCTGGGCTATGTGACGCTACGCGTTCCCGTCGAGCGCTTCGACGCGTTCGTGACGGAGGTCTCCAAGGTCGGCCGCATCCTCCGCCAGGTCGAAAACGCCTCGGACGTGACACAGGAGCACATCGATGTGACCGCCAGACTGAAGACGCTGCGCGCGCAAGAGACCCGTCTGCGCGAGTTCTTCTCGGCCGCCAAGAAGGTGACCGAGATGCTGGAAGTCGAGCGCGAGCTGCAGCGCATCCGGTCCGAGATCGAGGCCCTAGATGCGCAAGCGAAGTACCTCGAGCGTCAGGCCGCCTACTCCACGGTCACCGTGGAGCTGCAGGGTCCGAAGCCGGTCGTTCGTCCCGAGGGCGAGGGCTGGGGCTTCGTGGACTCACTGACGAACGCGGTGCGTGCCTTCGTGGGTACCGTGAACGGAATGATCGTCCTAGCCGGTGCTTTCCTCCCGATCGCGCTGGTTCTGGGACTCGTGTGGCTGGTCGCTCGAGCGGTCTTGAGACGCTCGAAGCAGCGCAAGGCGCGTGAGCTTGCTGAGACCGACGATTAGGATTCGCACCTGGGCGGCGGTCGCGATCGTGGCCGCCGCCTATGTCGCGCGAGCTGCGAGGCGCGGCTGGGACTTTGCTCCGGACCTTCCGCTGGACGCGCTACTGGGGGGCGTTCTGCTCGGCTTGCTGCTGCTCCGGCACCTGCTGCACACGGCGCGCCCGGACGAACTGGGCGAGAGCGTCGACGGCGATGTGACCGATGACAACGAGGAGTCCGCCCACAATGGGTAGAACGAACAGATCGACTCCGGGCTCGAGTGACTGAACTCCGGGTGCCCCGACGCCACCGACGGCGGTAAGCCAACCTCCCAGGGCCACTCCGACCCCGGCTCCCAGTCCCCAGGGTATCGCTCGCAGGACCAGGCGCCCGGGAGAGTGGCGCTTCGGCGATTGCTGCACTGTCTACAACCCCCTCCTAGCCCATTCTCGCGCGTGGATGCGTAGATAGGTACTCCTCGCGGATGTGCTCGCGATCCACGTGGGTGTACACCTGCGTGGTCGCGATGTCCGCGTGCCCGAGCATCTCCTGCAGCGCGCGCAGGTCAGCACCTCCTTGGAGCATGTGGGTGGCGAAGGAGTGCCGCAGGGTGTGTGGATGGATGTCGAGGCCCACCTGGCGACCGTACTTCTTCACCAGTTTGAACACCGCCTGCCTTGTGAGGCGCGTACCCCTCGTGCTGAGGAAGACCGCCTTCGAATCCTGCCGCGCTACGCTCATAGCCGGACATAGCAGACGCCTCGCCCGAGCCAGGTAGTCCCGTAGTGCTCTGTCCGCGGCACCGCCGATGGGTACCTCTCGCTCCTTGCCACCCTTGCCCATTACGCGCAAGTAGCCCTGTTCCAGGTCGACGTCGGGCAACTCCAGTCCACACAACTCGCTCACGCGTAGACCGCATCCGTACAGCATCTCGAGTATGGCCCGGTCTCTGATTCCGCTGGCGCCTTCCGGGAACAGCTGGCCGAGCAGCGACTCGACCTCCTGAATACTGATCGCCGAGGGCAGGCGCTCGGGTACCTTTGGGAGCGGCACTCTGGCGGTCGGGTGATTCTCAGTCAGCCCCTCTCGCACGAGGAACTTGTGGAAGCTCTTGGCTGCGGCGAGCTTGCGCTCGATCGTAGCGGCAGCCAAGTGCCGGGACCGCAGTCTCTGAAGGTGAGCCGCCACGTGCTCCGCAGTGACCTCGTCCGGGGTGCTTACTCCGTGGTCGGCAAGCGTGCTGGCGTACTCGGCGATGTCGCGCCCGTAGGCGGCGATCGTGTTCGGCGAGGCGCCGCGTTCGACCGCGAGGTAGCTCACGAACTCCGAGATAGCCGAGCGCAGCGACGATGTCGACTGCTCGGACAACGTCATCTACCTAGAGCAAGCTGCCGAGAGAAGCGTACGCCCTGCCCTGCGCGGCCGCGACCGCCTCGTTGACGACATGCCCCGCGAGCACGTTCACTCCGCATGCCAGAGCGCCGTCCTCGGCAACGGCTCGCCGCCATCCCTTGTCGGCCAGCGCAAGGCCGTATGGCAGTGTCGCGTGCTCGAGCGCGTAAGTAGAGGTGTGCGGGACCGCACCGGGCATGTTCGCGACGCCGTAGTGGACGACTCCGCTGACAAGGTAGGTCGGTTCATCGTGAGTGGTCGGGTGTATGGTTTCGACGCAACCGCCCTGGTCGACCGAGACATCGATGACCACACTCCCGTGCTGCATCTTCTCGATCATGTCGCGAGTCACCAGCGTCGGGGCCTTGGCGCCTGGCAGCAACACGGCACCGATCAGCAAGTCCGCCTGCTGAGTCGCCTCGTCGATGTTGGCCCGATTGGAGTAGAGAGTCCGCACCCTGCTTCCCCAAAGCTCGTTCAGCCGACGGAGCCGGTCGATGTCGATGTCGACCACGGTCACGTGCGCGCCCATCCCGAGCGCCACGTACGCGGCGTTGTACCCTACCACGCCAGCGCCGAGAACGACTACGTTGGCTGGGAGAACACCGGGGACACCACCCATCAGCACGCCGCGCCCCCCGCTGGGCTTCTGGAGGAGTTCGGCTCCCGCCTGAGCGGCCATGCGGCCGGCCACCTCCGACATCGGCGCCAGCAAAGGCAGCGCGCCGCCGCGGAGCTCAACCGTCTCGAAGGCGATGCAGGTCGCGCCGGACGCTATCAGACCCTCGGTCTGGACGGGATCGGGAGCCAGATGCAGATAGGCGAATAGCAGTTGTCCCGGGCGAAGCATCTCGATCTCGGACGGCTGCGGCTCCTTGACTTTGATCACCATCTCGGCCGCAGCGAACAGCGTTGCGGCGTCAGGCACGATCTCAGCACCCGCGCCGGCATACGCCTCGTCCGGAAGCGCGGACCCCGCGCCGGCTCCTGCCTGCACGAGCACTCGATGGCCGTGCGATATGTACTCGCGAGCACCGCCGGGGGTCATGGCCACTCGGTACTCGCTGGTCTTGATCTCGGTTGGGACACCAATGATCACGATTCGCACCCTTCTTTCGATGATTCGCTACTCAACATATGTCCCCTCAGTCACGACACGCACCGCAACCTCGCCGGCGGCCGCAGCGGCGGCGAAGTAGGCCGGATCATCCGCCGCCGAGCGACCCATGGTCCGCACGTCCATCCCACGCAACTCCAGTGACTCCACGTCGCCGAGTGTGGCGGCTCGACGGTGTCGCGTCCACACACCCGCGTGCTCCAGCATGTCATCGACGACACGCTGCTGCTCCAAGGGCAGTTCAGGTACCGCTACCAGCGCGGAGGCGAGCGCTACTACCTTGAGCGCGGTGAGCGAATGGTGGCTGACCCCGATGTGGCGTTCTCGACTGTCGGCGAAGGATACGCGCAGGGCCGCGATGGGTTCACCGCCGAGACCTCCGACCGCGTTGATCGCTTCACCCTGCGAGATGCCGCCGTGCCCGAGCGGGGTGGCGGTGCCGACTATCCCGGGGCCGATTCCGACGATCGCGACGTCCGCCCCGACAACGTGCTTGGCCGCCACCAATCCCGAGTAGAGGTTGACAGCCTCCAGCATCCCGCCGAACGCCTGACCGCAGCTGATCGTCGAGTGCACCAGTCCGGCCGCCACCGACTCGCGCACCACGTCGGAGAGCGCCAGTGGCAGCGCGGCCTGGTCGGTCATCAGGTACGCGACCTTGAGCGGTCGCGGCGCGATGCCCGCTACCGAGGCCGCAACCACCGGCACCTGGCTATGCAGCGCGCAGCAGACCACCGGCATCCCGTCGAGACCGAGTTCCCGGCTCATGACGTCGTAGTGTGGGCTCGAGCGTTCCTCTACGGCGATGACGTCCGCCTGAAGGGGGGTGTATCGCAACTTCAGGACGTGTCCTCCCGAGAGTGCATCGTAGGGCTCGCCATCGGAAGCGGTGACTCTTGCCGCGACGAAGTGGTCTCCCCCGGTACCGAGATCCAGGTCGACCGCCACGGTGTTGAGCAGGACTCTATCGCCCACCGCGCAGGGGCCGGTGAGCGCCGCGTAGCAGATCGCGAAGGCGTCGCCCGCGCGGTCGTCCACGACGACTCGCAGCCTCTGCGCCGCTCCCGGACGCTCGATGGCGACGACCGATCCCCAGGCCAGTCTCATTCCGGAACGCCCACTGCCCTGGCGATCACCGCTTCGAGCAAACGGGTTGCCGCCGCCAGGTCGGCGAGGGTGAGCGACTCGTCCGGCCCGTGCACGGCGTTCATCCCGCACGAGAGCACCAGTGTGGGCACGCCGAGGGCGGAGATGATGTTGCCGTCGCTTCCGCCACCGGTCGCGAACAGCCTGGGCGCCACCCCTACGTCGCCGCAGGCCTCGACCACCAAGCGCAACGACGGATCGTCGTCACTGAACGAGAAGCCGTCGTACTCCTTGGTCCACGCCACTTCAACGCGTCCACCGCCCTTGCGTGCGGCCTGTTTGATGGCTGTGTCCATGCTCGCGCGCACTTCCTCGGCGCGATGCGGATCTATGGAGCGGCACTCCCCGGTCATCGTGGCGTACGCCGGCACGACGTTTGTCGCGGTGCCTCCCGAGACCGTTCCCACATTCGCCGTCGTGTGCTCGTCGAGTCTGCCGAGTGACATCGCCTGCATCGCTCTTGAGACCATGAGCAGCGCGGACGTGCCCTTCTCCGGTTGCACTCCAGCGTGGGCGGCCTTGCCCCGGAACTCGGCGAAGAACGTGTAGTGCGTGGGCGAAGCGGTGACGATGCCGCCTACCGACCCGTCCGCGTCCAGCACGATGCACAGATCGCCCGCGACCGACGATGGATCGAGCGCCTTGGCGCCGCGCAAGCCCTTCTCCTCGGCAACCGTGAAGACCATCCTGATGTCCGGCCTGGGCAGGCCACGCTCCACTACCCGTCTTACGGATTCGAGTATGGCGGCCACACCCGCTTTGTTGTCCGCGCCGAGCACGGTTTCGCCGGAGGACGTCACCACGCCGTCGCGCACGACCGGCTGCACGTCCTTGCACGGTTCGACGCAGTCGAGGTGCGCGCTGAAGACCAAGGTCAGTCCGGGCCGAGTTCCTGGAAGCTTGCCGATCAGGTTCCCGGTCTCGCCAGATCGGAAGAGCGCCGCGTCATCGTAGGAGGTCGCCGCGCCGAGGTCTTGCAGCGCCGCATCCACGTAGTCCGCCATCTGCCGCTCGCCGCAGGAAGGGCTGTAGATCCGAACCATCTCCAGGAAGGAGTCGAGGAGGCGTTGGTCGGACATGGCGTCAGCTGCTCTTGGCCCTCTTGAACGCGACTGCCGCCCCTATGAAGTCGCGAAACAGCGGCGCGGGTCGCGTCGGGCGGCTCTTGAATTCGGGATGTCCTTGGTTTCCGAGGAACCAGGGGTGATCGGGAAGCTCCACCATCTCCACCAGTCGGTCGTCAGGCGACGCGCCCGAGACTACCAGGCCGGCATCGATGAGCTTGTCGCGATAGGCGTTGTTGACCTCGTATCGATGCCTGTGGCGCTCGTGGATCAACTCCTCGCCGTAGGCCGCGCGACCCCTGGTACCCTCCCCGACCACGCAAGGATACGACCCGAGCCGCATGGTACCGCCCATGTCGTGCACGTCTTGCTGGTCGTGCATCAGATCGATCACCGGATGAGGAGTCGCGGGGTTGAACTCGGAGGAGTTCGCTTCATCCAGCCCGGCCACGTGACGTGCGAACTCGACTACGGCCACCTGCATCCCGAGGCAGATGCCGAAGTACGGGACGCCTTTCTCGCGGGCGAAGCGAGCCGCACGCACCTTGCCCTCGATTCCACGGATGCCAAAACCGCCGGGGACCAGGATGCCGTCCATCTCCGAGAGAACCTGGTCGACCTCCTCGGGCGTGAGCGACTCCGCGTCCACCCAGTGCACGTTCACCTTGTGGTCGTGAAAGATGCCGGCATGATCGAGGGCCTCGGTCACCGAGAGGTATGCATCGGGCAGCTGAACGTACTTGCCGACGAGAGCGATGTCGATGGTCTCGGCAAGCGAGGAAGAGTGCGCGACGAACTCCTCCCACTCCCGCAAGTCCGCTCCATCGCACTCGAGCCCCAACCGCTCGATGACCATCTCGTCGAGCCCTTGCTCGCGCAGTCGCAACGGCACCTCGTAGATCGAGCGGGCGTCCTGAGCGGATACGACAGCCTTCGGGTCGACGTCGCAGAACAGAGCGATCTTGCGTCTGATACCGGCATCGATGGCGCGGTCCGAGCGGCACACTATGAAGTCCGGCTGGATACCGATCGAGCGAAGCTCCTTGACCGAGTGCTGCGTGGGCTTCGTCTTCAGCTCCTCGGAAGCGCCGATGTATGGCACCAGGGTCACGTGGATATAGCAGACGTGGCTTCTCCCGACGTCCTTGCGCACCTGACGGATGGACTCGAGGAACGGTAGGGACTCGATATCTCCGACCGTGCCCCCTACCTCGGTAATCACAACGTCGGGGGAATCCTGCTCGCCCAGTCTTCGGATGCGATCCTTGATCTCGTTCGTGACGTGAGGGATAACCTGCACCGTCGCGCCTAGGAAGTCACCTCTGCGCTCACGCGTCACTATGGTCTGGTAAATCGAACCCGCCGTGACGTTGCAGTCCCTCGACAGTGACTCGTCGATGAAGCGTTCGTAGTGGCCGAGGTCCAGGTCCGTCTCGCCCCCGTCATCGGTCACGAACACCTCTCCGTGCTGGAATGGTGACATCGTGCCGGGATCGACGTTGAGGTACGGGTCGAGCTTCTGGATCTTGACCCGGAATCCGCGCGCTTTGAGCAAGCGCCCCAGCGACGCCGCGGTTATCCCTTTTCCGAGAGATGAGACAACGCCTCCGGTCACGAAAATGTGTTTCGTCACGCCGATTCGACTCCGTTCCCGCTCCGCCACCGTCACATCATACATCGCTGTCGAGTCGGTCGGGCGCATCACTCCCGAGTCGGTTGGCGGCATCATCCCTCGGTAGACTCCGAGCATCATCCGTAGGCTCGTCCTCGTACTCAGGTCTCTCGACACCCAGTCTGTCGAGCCAACTCAAGAAGCGATTGCGCGCAATCACCTCAGAGAAGGAGACGCGTTCGGATGCCACGTTCAGCACTCCGAGCACGATCACCGCGAGGGCGAGAGGAAGGTCCGCCAGCGCCTGCGCGATGATGAAGCCTGCGGCCACGCCCATCGCGTTGGCTCCGGCGTCACCCAGCATGCCCATCTCGCTCGCATCGTGCTTCCAGACCACCAGCACCGGGCCGAACACGAGAATCGGCCCCGCGATCACCCACTCGGGCAGGAACTCACCGGCAATCAGACCCGTGGCCACCACACCCGCACTCGCCAGCAGCAGGTACCCCTTCAGCGCTCGCGCGGGCCTGAGATCCAGAAGGTTGGTCAGATTGGCTGAGAGCACGATCACGAGCGCTACGCCCACGGCCCGAGCCAGCGTGATCGCTGTCTGCAGCCACCCCGGTGACGCAGTCACCGCAGGCAGGACATCCGCTACCGCGTAGGCGGCGACAAAGGCGAGCATCCCGATGCCCACCATCTTGAGCGCACCGGTCGTCAGTCTGCCCCTTGCCAGAGCGCTCAGGTGGCCCCTGAAGCCCTTGTCGGCGGACCCGTACACGTCGTCGATCAGACCGAAGAGGAAGGCTCCCGCGGCCAGCAGTCCCGCCATGCCGACCACGCCGAACGGGTAGCTGATCGCCGCTAGGCCCGCTGACGCTTCCGCGGGGAACTCGGGACCGAAGGCCAGGTACACGCCCATCAGCGTTTGGGTCACGATCGCCGAGGCGAAGGCGACAGTGAGTCCCCACACCAGCCATACGACTCCGAGGCCGAGAGGCACCCTCGCACCCCTGTAGTTCAGGACCGAAGCGCTCGTGCGCTCGAGCGTGGGCGAGAACAGACGCAGGAAGAATGCGGGTACTCCCCAGCCGCTCAGCGCGGCGAGCACACCCGCGGTGACTATGGTCATCCATGGCGCCACGCTGGCACGTCCTCCCTACTCGGCAACGTCGGACCTGACGGCCTGTCGTGCGCGGAGTGCAATGAAGACCATCACTCCGAGCACGTACATCGAGATGATCCCGGGCATCACGATTCCGGAGTCCTCCGATAGCACGGCGACAGCTCCCGCGACAACCAGGGACTTCGCGCCGACCCAGGTAACGGGGTGAGCTTCCAGAGCCGCCCTTATGAAGCGAGGTGGCCGAAACGCCGCGACTGCGGCGAACAGGGCGAAGACGACCAAGGCGAGTGATCCCGGCAGGCCCGTGAGCGTATCCACGCTCATCGCTATCTTGCGACCCACCATCGCCCACACCGCATCGAGCGCACCCGCGCCCACCGAACGCACGGTCTCCCCGAGATGCGTTGACGCGGATGTCCCGAACGTGTCCACGAGAACCAACGCGCCGACCAGCGCGCCGGCCACCCCCACGACACCCGCCACGCCCCTCCACCCGAGCCTGCCACCCGTCAGCCAGACCCACGACAGCCCGAAGGCGGCGACTCCCCAGAGCGCGACCCCGAAGTTGGCGCCAAGTCCAGGCGCGACCGAAACGCCCACAGCGAGCACTCCGGCGAGTGCGACCACGGTCGCCTCGCTACGCAGTCTGAATCGATCGCAAGCGATGCCGGCGCCGAGTAGTGACGCGGAGACGAGCACAGCGGCCCCCTCGTTGCCCAGGCCGTAGTAGCGAACTCCGTCCAGAACCGAATAGCCGAAGGTAGCGAAGAGCGACAGTCTCGCGCCGGCGAACTGATCGAAGGCGATGGCAGCCGTCACCACCACCAGCATCCCCAAGAGCGCGGTCTCGGCGCCGGACAGGCGCCATACGCCCAGCGCGCACAGTGACAAGACGGCCGTCACGACTGCTACCCCGACG
>JBBILP010000015.1:0-13350 GCA_037444885.1 Actinomycetota bacterium
CGGGGCAGTCGACGTGCGCGTAGTGGCGCTTGTCGGTCTCGTACTCGACGTGCGCGATGGCGATCGTGATGCCGCGCTCGCGCTCCTCGGGCGCCTTGTCGATCTGATCGAACGGCGTGAAGTCCGCCTGTCCTCGCCTGAACAGGCACTTCGTCATGGCAGCGGTCAGCGTCGTCTTGCCGTGGTCGACGTGACCGATCGTGCCGACGTTGACGTGCGGCTTCGTGCGCTCGAACTTCTTCTTCGCCATCCCAGTCTCCCTACGCGGTCGCCGTGACGCCGCCGACCTTGCTCACTATCTCGTCCGCGATGCTCTTGGGAACGCGCTCGTATGCCTTGAACTGCATCGTGTACGAAGCGCGTCCCTGCGTGCGCGACCTCAGGTCGGTCGCGTACCCGAACATCTCCGAGAGCGGTACCTTGGCGCGGATGACCTGTGCCCCGCTCCTCGGCTCCATACCCTCGATGTGGCCCCGTCGTGCCGAGAGATCACCCATCACGTCTCCCATGAACTCCTCGGGAGTGACAACCTCCACTGCCATGACGGGTTCAAGCAAGACCGGACCGCCCTTGCGAAGCGCTTCCTTGATCGCCATCGAACCGGCGACCTTGAACGCCATCTCCGACGAGTCAACGTCGTGGTAGCTTCCGTCAACGAGTTCGGCCTTGATGTCGACGACCGGGTATCCTGCGATGACGCCGCTCTCAAGCGCCTCTCGAATCCCCTTGTCCACCGCTGGGATGTACTCCTTGGGAACGACGCCGCCGACGATCTTGTTAGCGAACTCGTAGCCGGCACCCGGCTCCTGAGGCGTGAGGTTGATGACGACGTGGCCGTACTGACCGCGGCCACCGGTCTGGCGAACGAACTTGCCTTCGACCTCCGTCAGGGCCTGCGTCGCGGTCTCGCGATACGCGACCTGCGGCTTGCCGACGTTCGCTTCGACCTTGAACTCGCGCAGTAGGCGGTCGACGATGACTTCCAGGTGCAGCTCGCCCATCCCCGCGATGATCGTCTGCCCGGTATCGGTGTCGGTGCGTACGCGGAAGGTCGGGTCCTCCTCGGCCAGCTTCGACAAGGATGTCGACAGCTTCTCCTGGTCCGCCTTCGTCTTCGGCTCGATCGCGATGTCGATCACGGGATCGGGGAATACCATCGACTCGAGCAGCACCGCGTGATTCTCACTGCACAGGGTGTCGCCGGTCGCCGTGTTCTTGAGGCCCACCGCGGCCACGATGTCGCCGGCAGTGACCTCTTGTACGTCCTCCCGGTGATTCGCGTGCATCTGCAGCAGCCGGCCGATGCGTTCCTTGTGGCCCTTCGTCGCGTTGAGGACGTAGGAGCCCGCGTCCGCCTTACCCGAGTACACTCGGAAGTAGGTCAGCTTCCCGACGTAGGGGTCGGTCATGACCTTGAAGGCCAACGCCGCGAACGGCTCGGCGGGATCCGCCTTGCGCGCGACCTTCTCGTTGGACTTGAGGCTGACTCCGGAGATAGGCGGGATGTCGAGCGGGGACGGCAGGTAATTGATCACCGCGTCGAGCAGCGGCTGGACACCCTTGTTCTTGAAGGAAGCACCGCAGGTGACCGGAGTGATCGCGCAGTCGATGGTCGCCCTACGAAGGGCTGCCTCGAGTTCATCGACCGTGATCTCCTCATCGCTCACGAACTTCTCGAGCAGCGCATCGTCGTACTCGGCTGCGGCCTCGACCAGTTCGTGGCGGAACAGGGCCGCGTCGTCTGCCATATCGGCGGGTATCTCTCCGACCGTCGGATTGATGCCCTTGTCGTCCTCGTTGAAGAAGATCGCGTTCATCTCAATGATATCCACGATCCCGGTGAACCGGTCCTCAGCACCGATTGGCAGCTGCAACAGCAGGGGCCTTGTGTTGAGCCGGTCGCGCATCATCTGGACGACGTTCATGAAGTCGGCACCGGTGCGGTCCATCTTGTTGATGTAGGCGATACGCGGAACCCCGTACGTGTCGGCCTGTCGCCAGACGGTCTCCGACTGCGGCTCCACGCCGCCCACCGCACAGAAGACCGCCACCGCGCCGTCGAGCACACGTAGCGAACGCTCGACCTCAACAGTGAAGTCCACGTGGCCGGGCGTATCTATGATTTGTATCCGATGGTCCTTCCAGAAGCACGTGGTAGCGGCGGAGGTGATGGTGATTCCCCGCTCCTGCTCCTGCACCATCCAGTCCATGGTCGCGGCACCGTCGTGAACCTCGCCGATCTTGTGCGTCTTCCCCGTGTAGTACAGGATGCGCTCGGTCGTCGTGGTCTTGCCGGCGTCGATATGCGCCATGATCCCAATGTTGCGCGTCTTATCTAGTGAGTACTTGGGTGCCATGCGTATCTAGCGTCCTTGTCGCGTATCCGTCTGAGTTCGTTGTCTACCAGCGATAGTGGCTGAATGCCCTGTTGGACTCGGCCATCTTGAAGAGGTCTTCGCGCTTCTTCACCGAGGCTCCGGTCCCGCCGGCAGCATCCATGATCTCGCCAGCCAGACGCTCGGCCATCGTCTTCTCGCGCCGCGCACGGGAGTAGTTGACCATCCAGCGAATCGCAAGCGTGGTAGAGCGTCGCGCGTTCACCTCAACCGGTACCTGGTAGGTTGCGCCGCCAACGCGCTTCGGACGCACCTCCAGCGTCGGTCGCACGTTGTCCAGCGCTTTCTTGAACGTCGCGAGCGGATCGCTCCCGCTCTTGCGCTCTACAATCGCGAAGGCGTCGTAGACGATGCGCTCGGACAGAGCGCGCTTTCCGCGTAGCAACACCTTATTGACCAGCTGGGTCACAAGCCGGTTGTTGTACACGGGGTCAGGCACTATCTCTCGACGTTGTGCTGCTGCACGCCTTGGCATACTCAGTACTCCTCGTCACTTACCTACACATCGCCCGACTTCGACGAGCTACTTGGGCTTCTTGACTCCGTACCTGGATCGTGCCTGAGCACGGCTAGTCACGCCCGCGCAGTCCAACGCGGCCCGGATGACCTTGTAGCGCACACCGGGGAGGTCCTTCACACGACCCCCTCGAACCAGCACGATCGAGTGTTCCTGGAGATTGTGACCGACACCTGGAATGTAAGCCGTGACCTCCATCTGATTCGTAAGCCTGACGCGCGCCACCTTGCGGAGGGCGGAGTTCGGCTTCTTGGGGGTCGTCGTGTACACGCGGGTGCACACACCGCGCTTCTGGGGGTTCGCCTTGAGAGCAGGGGTCTTGCTCTTCCCCGCAATCTTCTTGCGACCCTTGCGGACCAGCTGGTTGATCGTTGGCAAAGCGTGCTCCCATCGTGTCGATTCGGCCTGGTTGCGGCGTGCCTGCTAGCGTCGAACGCACACCCGTCCAAGCGTGAAGTCACAAAGAGGGACTGTAGCAATCTCCCTGCACCTTGTCAAACCACGCATCCGGGCGTATCGCGCATATCGCGCCCGACGGGATTCGGCCGCAAGGGAAGTCCGCCGAGACGACAGTGGGCGACGTCGCCGTCGCCCACTTCCATACAGCACACCATATCGGTCCTACTCGGCGGGCACTTCCAGCCGAGCGTGGACTCCGCAGTACGCGCTTCCCTCACGAGCGCGATTCGCACATCGCTCGCCATCGGCTTTGATGGCGGCGCACTGAACGTCGGCGACAACGACCACTTCAGGCACCGGCTCGGCCGCTTCGGACTCCGGCTCGAAGATGACCCCCGCGAAATCCTGGACGTACGCGCTGTCTTCGCTCCTCGCCAAGTCGAGATCCGCGAAGAAGGCCGCGGCCTCCTCCTCGCTGAGCCCTGCCTCGTCTCTGGATTCCGGACCGGGGAGCATCGCCTCGATGGCCTTGATCTCCTCGGGAGCGAAGTCGGGAAGCGGACCCTCATCGGCGCGCGACCACTCGGCTGTCTGGCCCTTGTAGGTGAGCTTCACGGAGCGGTACCGCTTCATGCCGGTCGCGGCAGGAATCAACTTGCCGATGATGACGTTCTCCTTCAAGCCCAGGAGCTGGTCTTCCTTGCCGGCGATCGCGGCATCCGTAAGCACCCGGGTGGTTTCCTGGAACGAAGCGGCCGAAAGATAGGAATCGGTGGCGAGCGAGGCCTTTGTTATGCCGAGCAGGACTTCCTGTCCCGTTGCGGGGGTGCGGCCGCCGGTCACGACTTCCTCGTTCTCCTCGGAGAACACGAAGCGATCCACCAGCTGACCCGGCAGGAAGCTTGTTTCGCCGGAATCGACGACCGTGATCTTGCGCATCATCTGGCGCGCGATGACCTCGATATGCTTGTCGTTGATGTCGACGCCCTGGGAGGCGTATACCTCCTGGACCTCGCGCACGATATACCGCAGCACTGAGGCCGCCCCGCGCAAGTGCAAGAGGTCGTGGGGATTGACCGACCCCTCGGTGAGCTGGGTACCGGCGTCAACGCTCGTGCCGTCGGCTACTCCCGGACGCAACCGGGCGCGCCGCGAGACCAGATAGCTCTTCTGATGTCCGTCGGAGTCGGTGATGATGAGCTTGCGGCTCTTGTCGCCATCCTCTATGAGGAGCTTGCCTCCGATCTCGGCCAGGAGCGCCTGACCCTTCGGCTTGCGTGCCTCGAAGAGCTCCGTGACACGAGGCAGACCGTGCGTGATGTCCTCGCCGGCGACACCACCGGTGTGGAAGGTGCGCATCGTCAGCTGCGTTCCCGGCTCGCCGATCGACTGCGCCGCGATGATACCGACCGCCGTGCCGATATCCACCTCGCGGCCACTGGCAAGGTCCCACCCATAGCAGGCCTGGCAGATTCCGTGCTTCGCGTGGCAGGTCATCACGGTCCTGCATTCGACCTTGGAAACACCCGCGTCCATCCACTCTCTGATCTCGTTCTCCGAGGTGATGTACTCGCCTGCGCCCTTGAGCACCCTTCCGTTCTTTGGGTGCTTGACCGGCGCGAAGAGGCACCTGCCAAGGAGGTTGCGATCCGCGCGGTCGACGCTCTTCGCGTCCGCCAAGGAGAACTCGACTGCCTCGTCGGTACCGCAATCGGCCTGCCGCACGATGACATCCTGTGCCACGTCAACGAGTCGGCGAGTCAGGTAACCGGAGTCGGCCGTTCGGAGCGCGGTGTCAGCGAGGCCCTTTCGAGCGCCGTGTGTCGAGATGAAGTACTCGAGAACCGACAGTCCTTCTCGGAAGTTGGCCTTGATCGGCCTGTCGAGAATCTCGCCCTTAGGGTTGGCCATCAGGCCTCTCATGCCGGCGAGCTGCCGAATCTGCTTGATGTTACCGCGGGCCCCGGAGTAGGCCATCATGTAGACGGGGTTGAACTTGTCGAAGTTGGCGGCCATCGCCTCGCCGACCTCTTCGGTGGTTCTCGTCCACACGTCCACGATGCGTCTGTGACGCTCGTCTCGCGTGATGAGGCCGCGGTCGTATTGCTGTTCGATGGTGAGAACCTCGGCCTCGGCGGCCTGGATCAGCTGGTCCTTCTCCTTCGGGATGACCGCGTCGTACACGGACACAGTCACGCCTGCTCTTGTCGCGTAGTGGAAGCCGAGACGCTTCACCTCGTCGAGGATGTTCGCCATCTGCATGGTCGAGAACCTCGCGGCGCAATCCTCCACGGTGCGGCCGATGCCCTTCTTGTCCATCTCGTGATTGATGTAGCGGTAGCCCTCAGGCAACGAACGGTTGAAGAGGATTCGCCCCACCGTCGTGGCGATCCGCTCGCCGGCTTTGCGATCGGCGATCTGAACACGCCCCTCTTCATCAACGCTCTCCTCGACGATGTCCTCCGCCAGTCGCGCATGGATCTTGGCTTGCAGGTCGATGGCTCGGTTGTCGTAGGCCAGCACGGCTTCGTCAAAGCTGAAGAACGCGCGTCCTTCACCCTCGACGCCGGGACGCTCCGCGGTCAGGTAGTAGAGCCCCATGACCATGTCCTGGGTCGGGGTCGTGAGCGGGCGACCGTGGGCAGGCGACTTGATGTTGTTGGTCGAGAGCATCAGCACTCTGGCCTCGGCCTGGGCCTCGGCGGAAAGGGGCAGGTGCACGGCCATCTGGTCGCCGTCGAAGTCCGCGTTGAACGCGGTGCAGACTAGCGGGTGTATCCGGATAGCCTTGCCCTCGACGAGGATCGGCTCGAATGCCTGAATGCCGAGACGGTGCAGCGTGGGAGCGCGATTGAGCAGCACCGGGTGATCCGATATGACCTCTTCGAGCACGTCCCACACGACCGACTTGCCCCTGTCGACCATGCGTTTGGCGCTCTTGATATTCTGCGCGTGCTCGAGATCGACCAGACGCTTCATCACGAAAGGCTTGAAGAGCTCCAGGGCCATGACCTTCGGAAGGCCGCACTGATGCAACTTGAGTTCCGGACCCACCACGATGACCGAGCGGCCGGAGTAGTCCACGCGCTTGCCGAGAAGGTTCTGGCGGAATCGGCCCTGCTTGCCCTTGAGCATGTCGGACAGCGACTTCAGCGGCCGATTCCCGGGACCCGTCACGGGACGGCCGCGACGGCCGTTATCGAACAGCGCGTCCACAGCCTCTTGCAGCATGCGCTTCTCGTTGTTGACGATGATCTCGGGAGCGCCGAGGTCGAGCAGCCGCTTCAGTCGATTGTTGCGGTTGATGACTCGCCGATACAGGTCGTTGAGATCGGAAGTCGCGAACCGCCCACCGTCAAGCTGCACCATCGGGCGCAGGTCCGGCGGAATGACCGGAATGGCCTCGAGAATCATCCACGCGGGACGGTTGGCCGAGCGCTTGAACGCATCGACCACCTTCAACCGCTTGATAGCCTTCTGGCGCTTCTGGCCCTTGCCCTCGTTGATCTGCTCGCGCAGCTCGGCGGCGAGTGCCTCCAGGTCTATCTGCTGGAGCAGGTCGCGGACGGCCTCGGCGCCCATACCGCCGCGGAAGTACGTGCCGTAGCGGAGCTTCAGCTCACGATACAGGGTCTCGTCGTTGACGAGGGTGCGTGGCGACAGCTTCTGGTAGGCGTCGAACGCGGCGGTCAGTAGCTCCCGGCGCTCCTCGTACTCTTCCTCCAGGTCGCGAATGTCGCGCTTGGCCTCGGTCTCGATCTTCTTGATCCGATCGGCCGGCGCGATCTGTTCGTCAATGATATCGGCCTCGTCGGGCTCGATCTCGCCCTTCGCTATGCCTACGAGTCGATCTCGCTCCTCCTCGATCGCCGCGATCTCCTCAGCCTTCTCCGCGACGAGACCGGAGACGTCCGCGTCCAGCTCGTCCTTGAGCATCGAAAGGTCAGCTTCGCGGTCCTCTTCGTTCACGGAAGTGATGATGGAGCTCGCGAAGTAAAGGACCTTCTCCAAGTCCTTCGGCGGGATGTCGAGCAGATACCCGAGACGGCTGGGTACACCCTTGAAGTACCAGATGTGGCTAACGGGCGCGGCTAGTTCGACGTGGCCCATCCGATCGCGACGCACCTTCGCGCGGGTGACTTCCACGCCGCAGCGCTCGCAGATGATGCCCTTGAACCGAACCCTCTTGTACTTGCCGCAATAGCACTCCCAGTCCTTGGTCGGCCCAAAGATCTTCTCACAGAACAGGCCGTCCTTCTCGGGCTTGAGCGTGCGGTAGTTGATCGTCTCTGGCTTCTTGACCTCACCGCGCGACCACTGTCGAATCTGCTCAGAACTGGCGAGCCCGATCCGCAGCCTATCGAAATTGTTCACGTCAACGTCGAGCAACGTTGGTTCCTCCTAGGTCGCCCCAGAGCATCTCCGTGTGGATGCACTCGGCTACTCGCGGTCTACTCCGCCTGTTCGGTCTGCTCTTCGAGGTCCAGCGAGATATCGAGCGCTGATATGTCGCTCTCTATCAGTTCCTCCAGCGACGCCGAGCTCGCGTCTTCGCTATCCTCGCCGATCCCCGCGAGGTCGAGACCCAGCTCCTCGGCCGTCTTGAAGATGTCCTCGTCCTGCTCCTTGAGCTCGATCTCCTCGCCGCTCTCCGAGATGATCTCCACGTCCAGACACAGGCTCTGCATCTCCTTGACCAGAACCTTAAAGGACTCGGGGATGCCCGGCTCGGGGATGTTCTCGCCCTTCACGATCGCCTCATAGGCCTTGACGCGACCAAGCACGTCGTCCGACTTGATCGTGAGTATCTCCTGCAGCACGTACGCAGAACCGTACGCATACAGCGCCCACACTTCCATCTCGCCGAAGCGCTGGCCTCCGAACTGCGCCTTGCCTCCGAGCGGCTGCTGCGTGATGAGGGAATACGGCCCTGTCGAACGGGCGTGGATCTTGTCATCGACAAGGTGCAGCAGCTTGAGCATGTAGATATGACCGATAGCCACGTCCTCACGGAATGGCTCGCCGGTGCGACCGTCGTAGAGCCGCGCCTTGCCCTCGCGCGAGACCTTCGGGACGGTCTCTTCCATGACGCGCTTGCCGTACCTCGCGCGATACTTCAGCTCCACGTTCTTGTTCGTAGCCTCGAGCGTGTCCGAGATGACCGACTCGCTCGCGCCGTCGAACACGGGGCTAGCCACATAGATCGGACCCTCGGCAGTCGTCTTGCCGTCGTCCGACCAACCGACGTGCGCGGCCCAACCGAGATGCGTCTCCAACAGCTGCCCGATGTTCATTCGGGACGGGACGCCGAGCGGATTCAGAATGACGTCTACGGGAGTGCCATCCGCGAGGAAGGGCATATCTTCCTCGGGCAGTATCTTCGCGATGACGCCCTTGTTCCCGTGGCGGCCAGCGAGCTTGTCGCCCTCTTGGATCTTGCGCTTCTGCGCCACGTATACGCGCACGAGCTCGTTCACTCCTGGCGACAGGTCGTCGCCGGCGTCACGGCTGAACTTCCGCACGGCGATGACGCGGCCGGTCTCGCCGTGGGGCACTTTCAGTGAAGTGTCGCGAACCTCGCGCGCCTTCTCGCCGAAGATCGCGCGCAGCAGGCGCTCCTCGGCGGTAAGCTCTGTCTCGCCTTTGGGGGTCACCTTGCCTACGAGAACGTCGCCAGGGAAGACCTCGGCGCCGATCCGGATGATTCCGTCCTCATCAAGGTTCGCGAGGACGTCCTCACCGACGTTAGGAATCTCTCGCGTGATCTCCTCGGGACCCAGTTTCGTATCCCGGGCTTCTACCTCGTACTCCTCGATGTGGATCGAGGTGAGCAAGTCATCCTTCACGATTCTCTCGGAGAGGATGATCGCGTCCTCGTAGTTGTAGCCCTCCCAGGGCATGAACGCCACGAGCAGGTTCTGCCCCAAGGCGAGCTCGCCGGCATCCGTGGAGGGTCCGTCCGCGATCACGCCGCCCTCGGCCACGGTCTGGCCTTCAGTCACGACCGGGCGGTGGTTGATGCACGTGCCCTGGTTCGAACGCATGAACTTGGGCAGCTCGTAGACGTCTTGCTCCCCACCATCGGTGCGAACAACGACCGCGCGGCTGTCAACGCTTTCGACTACACCCGCGTGCCTTGCGAGGATGATCTCTCCCGTGTCAATCACGGTTCGATGCTCCATGCCGGTACCCACGAGCGGAGCCGAGGGCCTAAGCAGCGGAACGGCCTGCCGCTGCATATTCGAACCCATCAGGGCGCGGTTCGCGTCGTCATGCTCCAAGAACGGGATGAGCGCAGTAGCGACGGAGACCATCTGCCGAGGACTCACGTCCATGTACTGGACGCGGCCGGGCTCGACTTCCTCCGGTTCGCCTCCCGGCATCCTGCAGAGAACTCTCGGGCGATCGAACGCTCCGGTCTTCGAGTCGAACGACTCGTTGGCCTGAGCGATGATGTACTGCTCCTCCTGGTCGGCGGTAAGGTACTCGATGGTCTTGGTGACCTTGCCGCCGGACACCTTGCGGTAGGGCGTCTCGATGAAGCCGAATTCGTTGATGCGTCCGAATGTGGCCAAGGAGCCGATCAGGCCGATGTTCGGACCCTCCGGAGTCTCGATCGGACACATGCGACCGTAGTGCGAAGGATGAACGTCGCGCACTTCGAAGCCGGCGCGCTCCCTGGACAGACCGCCTGGCCCGAGCGCCGAGAGCCGACGCTTGTGGGTCAGACCAGCCAGCGGGTTGGTCTGGTCCATGAACTGCGACAGCTGGCTCGACCCGAAGAACTCCTTGATGGAGGCCACGATCGGCCTGATGTTGATCAGGCTCTGCGGGGTTATCTCCTCAATGTCCTGTGTGGTCATGCGTTCCCGCACGACGCGCTCCATGCGGGCGAGGCCGATGCGGAACTGGTTCTGGATAAGCTCGCCGACGCTGCGGACCCGCCTGTTGCCGAAGTGGTCGATGTCGTCGATGGCGTATCGGCGACCGTCGCGCACTGTCGCGTTCTCAGACGCGCCCCGGTCTTGCTCCCAGAACTCGACGAGATAACGCAGCGTCTCGACGAAGTCTTCCTTGGTGAGCGTCGTTTGCGCGATGGGGGTCTTCAGTCCGAGCTTCTGGTCGATCTTGTAGCGACCGACCTTCGCCAAGTCGTACCTCTGTGGATTAAAGTACAGGCTCTCCAGAAGGCTCCTGGCGCTCTCGGCGGTGGGCGGCTCGCCCGGGCGAAGGCGCTTGTAAATCTCGATGAGCGCCTCGGCCTGATCTTCCGTAACATCGCGCGCCAAGGTGCGGTCTATCACGTACGAGTCGCCGAACAGCGACATTATCTCCTCGCGCGAAGCCGCCACGCCCAGCGCCTTGATCAGCACAGTCGCGGGCATCTTGCGCTTGCGGTCCAGGCGCACGTACGCGACGCCGTAGTCCTTCTTCTTCTCGAGCTCGGCGATTTTGGTTTCTGTGAAGCTGCGGTGGCTGGTAATCTCGAACTCCAGCCATGCACCGCGAGTCGGGATGATCGTCGCGCCGATGTAGTTCTTCTGGTTCTTGTCGACCGTCTGGAAGTAGACACCCGGAGAACGAACCAGCTGCGAGACGACCACTCTCTCCGTGCCGTTGATGATGAAGGTGCCGTGGTCTGTCATGAGCGGGAAGTCGCCCATGAAGACGCTCTGCTCCTTTATCTCGCCGGTCTCCTTGTTGATGAAGCGCACATCAACGAAGAGCGGTGCCTGGAAGGACATGTCCTTCTCTTTGCAGTCCTCGACCGAGTACTTGGGATCTCCGAATTCGTGATCTCCGAATTCGACCGCAAGGGTTCCCGTGAAGTCCTCGATGGGCGATATGTCACGGAACGTCTCGCGCAGTCCCTCGTCGAGGAACCACTTGAAACTGTCCTTCTGTATCGCTATCAGATTGGGTACTTCGAGGATCTCGGGAATCTGGGCGAATGTGCGGCGCTCACGTAGACCGGCGGTGACTACGGGGGAACCTGACTTGCGGCGCACCAGGCGATTCCTCCTTAGAAGCTCGGGGCGGCGAACCAAGAGTCGCAAATGATTAGGATATCCAGCCTGTGTATCCGAGTCAACACACAAACCTCGAATCCCATTGAACGGGTGAAACACGGAGCGCCGGCCGAGCTTGCACGTGCCCGACCGGCGCCCTTGTGGTGCGAAGACTACTTGAGCTCTACAGTCGCTCCGGCGTCCTCGAGCTTGGACTTGGCCTCGTCGGCCTTCTCCTTGTTGACGCCCTCCAGTACGGGCTTCGGAGCACCGTCGACGACGTCCTTGGCTTCCTTCAGGCCCAGGCTGGTCAGCTCGCGTACGACCTTGATCACCTGGATCTTCTGATCGCCGGCGCCGACGAGGACTACGTCGAAGCTGTCCTTCTCCTCGGCAGCGGCACCCGCGTCGCCGGCCGCGGGCGCGGCCGCCACGGCAACGGGCACCGCCGCGGAAACGCCAAAGACCTCTTCCATCTCCTTGACAAGCTCAGCGAGCTCGATCGCGGGAGCGTTCTTGACCCACTCCAGAACCTCGTCCTTCGTGATGTTCGCCATCTTGGTCCTCTCCTTGAACCGATCGCGTTCGCCGCTAGACGCGGCGGACATTCCTATTGACGACAGATCGTGCTAGGCGGCCGCCTTCTGATCGGCGACAGCCTGAACTGCTCTTGCGAATGCGGAGACCGGCGCGTTGGCCATCCCCATGAATCCGCGAACCGGGCCGAGCAGCACACCCATGAGCTTGGCCACCAGTTCCTCGCGCGAGGGCAGCGACGCAATCGCCTTGACGCCTGCCGCGTCAACGAGGCCGTTCTCGATGAAACCGCCCTTGACCTCCAACGCCTTGTGCTCCTTCGCGAAGTCAACGATAGCCTTCGCGGTGGCAACGGAATCCTCCGGCGCGAACACGAAGGCCGTCGGACCCTCGAGCAGGTCCCCCATGCTCGGCAGTGCAAGCTCTCTCACCGCGATCTCGGTAAGAGAGTTCTTGTATACCTTGATCTCGCAGCCGGTCTCCCGCAGCTTGGATCTCAGCGCCTGCATCTGCTTGACGCTCAGACCTCGGTAGTCGGTCATTATCACTCCGACCGCCCCCGAGAACCTCTGCTTGATCTCGGCTACCTTGGTGCTCTTCTCATTCGTGGGCACGCTATCCCTCCTTCCGTTACGCGGCGACCCGTCAGGCTGGCTTGCGCCCTACGCGCGGGCCGATCGCATCACGGATACATCATCCGGAAACGCAACATGGCCCCCACCTGAAGGCGGAGGCCACGGATCTGTTCAAACGCTAACGTCTCTCGGGCGTCCACCTCGGCTGGCGGAGCCTTCTCGGCTCCCTTAAGCCCCTAGAACTCGGGCACCTGCTGTCTTCGGCGACGGTCGCTATGCGGTTGTCTTCGAGCGCGCACGATTATGCACCGCGCGCCTGCCGGACGCAAGGTCATCGCGTCCGCGAGTCTACTCCTCGTGCAAGTTCCTCACGCGAGCGGTGTCCACCTTGAGTCCCGGACCCATGGTGGTCGCTAGGGTGATCGACTTCAGGTAGCGCCCCTTTGAGGCCGCAGGCTTCGCGCGCAGGATCTCGTCGAGAACAGCGCCATAGTTGTCCACGAGCGCCGAGTCAGTGAATGATGCCTTGCCGATGCCGACATGCGCTATCCCGTACTTGTCGGCCCGGTACTCGACCTTGCCGGCCTTCAGCTCGCCGATGACGCGCGCGACGTCCATGGTCACAGTGCCGAGCTTCGGGTTGGGCATGAGCCCCCGTGTGCCCAGGATCTTCCCGAGCTTGCCTACCTTCGACATCATGTCCGGAGTGGCTACGGTAGCGTCGAAGTCCAAGAACCCGCCTTGGATCTTCTCGACCAAGTCGTCATCACCGACGATGTCCGCTCCGGCGACCTCCGCTTCGCGGGCCTTGTCGCCCTGGGCGAACACCGCTACCCGCACGCTCTTGCCGGTGCCATGAGGGAGCACGACACTGCCCCGCACTTGCTGATCAGCCTGACGGGTGTCGATACCAAGAC
>JBBILP010000016.1:0-13120 GCA_037444885.1 Actinomycetota bacterium
CGTGAGGTCGAAGCCCTCGGCCTCCGCCTTCCGCACGGTGTCGAAAGCGACCGCGGCAGGATCGGCTCCCCTGTCCCCAGGGACGATCGGGACGGCCGCGCGTTTGGCCCATACGTCCAGCTGCTCTCCAGCGGCAGCTCGGAAGGTGTCCGCCGAGCCCAGCAGGACGCGCCGACCGGATGCGGCGGCTTCGTGAGCGATCTTGCCGACCGTCGTCGTCTTCCCGGTGCCGTTCACTCCCACAACCACCACGACGACGGGAGATAGCTCGAGGATGTTCTCCAGGCCGTCGGGGAACTCGGCCGCGATCTGTTCCGAGAGGTGTTCTATCACGGCCTCGGCGTCCGGAAGCGCCTTCCGCGCGGCGCTGTCGCGCAGCCGATCCACCATCTCCGTCACCGCGGTGACGCCCATGTCGGTCGCGATGAGTGCGTCTTCGAGGTCCGACCAGAATTCCTCGTCGAGGTCAGGACCTCGGCGCAGGATGACGTTTACCTGTCCGGCTAGCTGGTCGCGCGTGCGCGAGAGCCCGTCGGACAGGCGTCTAAACCACGGAGTGCTCACCCGGTATCTCCTCCGGAGCGGCCAGGTCGGAGGAGCTTCGGTCGAGCTTCTGAGAGACGACCTTGCTCACCCCGTCAGCCTGCATCGAGACGCCGTACAGCACGTCGGCCATCTCCATGGTGCGTCTCTGATGGGTGACGATGATGAACTGGGTGCGGGAGCGAAGGCTGTCCACGAAGGTCACGAACCGACGGAGGTTGGTGTCGTCAAGCGCGGCATCGACCTCGTCGAGCACGTAGAACGGACACGGGCGGGTGCGGTAGACGGCGAACAGCAGCGCAAGCGCGCAGAGGGACTTCTCACCGCCCGAGAGCAGCGACATCTTCGAGAGCTTCTTGCCGAGAGGCTCCGCCACGACTTCGACCCCAGTGATCTCGGGATCGTCGGGCTCGGTCAGGATGAGCGCCGAGCGACCTCCAGGGAACAGTACCGAGAAGACCTCTTGGAAGTGCCTATCCACCTGCTCGAATGTCTCAAGGAACCGGTCGCGCATCTTCCGGTCGATAGCGGCAATGACCTTCTGCAGCGAGCTTCTGCTCGAGACCAGGTCCTCCATCTGCTCGGTGATGAAGTCCCGGCGCCCACGCAGCGAGTTGTACTCGTCCACGGCAACAGCGTTGACTGGGCCGAGATTCGCCAGCTGCTTGCGCAGACGATGCGCTTCGTCCAGCGTCCGCTGCCGGTCCTCGACAGGCGGCAGGTCGAGAGCGGTTTCCAGAGGCATGCCGAAGTCGTCCACGATTCGTCCGACGGCAGTCGTGACCTGTATCTCGAGCTGCCCCTTCTCGACGAGGATGCCGCTCATCGCCGTCGACTTCTCATCGATCTCGCTCTGGACCTCGCGGACGGAGTCCTGGGCCGCGTGTATGGTGTCGCGGAGCGAGACCGAATCCGCCTGCTCCAGGCGCGCACGATCGCGCAGCTTGGCAGCCCAGTGCTCGGCACGGTCGAGGAGGGCCGAGTAGAGGTCGTGGAGCGGCTGGATACGATCGCGCAGAAGTTCGAGTCCCGCCTCGGTCCGATTGGACTGCTCGACGGTAGTCTGAAGTTCCGCTACGTCGGCGTGTATGGCCGAGAGCTGGCGCTTCAGATGTACCTCGCGCTCGGAGACCGTGGCGATGTCGACTTGACACTGCGCCAGGCGGCCGCTGAGGGCGGTCTCCTCCCGGAAGCGGTTATCGCGCTCTTCGCGCCGCTCGGCGCCTTGCTCTTCGAGGCTCTCCAGGGCGGCGGTGTGCTCGGCTATGCGCGTCTCGAGTTCCTGCTGGAACGGGCGATCCTTGACGGTGCGCTGCGCGATCTCTTGTCGGCGCTCGGCAAGCCTGCCCGTCTCCACGTTCAAGTCGGTCAGGGACTGCTCGATGCGGCCGATCTCCTCGCGCAAAGACTCGCTCTCGCCCGCAGCCGCGGCAAGGCGCTGTCCGATCTCCAGCCCATCCTGTTGCGCGGCGGCAAGCGCGTCCTCGGCCTCGGCAGTCGCTGCCTCCGTCTCCCCCACATCGCTTGAGGTGCGCGCTTCGTCGTCGCGAAGCTCGTTCAGCCTACGCTTGCGGCTCAGCACGCCGGCGGCCTCGTCGCGGGCGGAGCCGACGGTGATCTTGCCTGTCGCCCAGACGATCTCCCCGTCGGGAGTCGCGAATCGAGCACCGGTCGAGTCGGTGGCGGCGGCTTCCAGCGCCTCGGCGAGGGAAGCAACGACGTACACATCGCCGAGCAGAGCCTCAACGACGCGCGCCACCCCGGACTCGCACTTCACGAAGTCAAGGAGGGGCCGTCCGGTGGTCGGCTGACCGGCGATCTTGAGTGGTAGCGCGTCGAGTGGCAGCAGTGAGATATCGCCGACGCTCTCGGCTCTAAGCACGCGAAGCACCTCGACCGCGGTGGCCGAGTCCTTGACGATGAGGCAGAACAGGTCGCTTCCGAGAGCCTGTTCGACGAGACGCACGTATGCGTCATCGACACGTATCCGCTCGGCCAAAGGACCGACGATACCCTTGATCTCTCCGCTCTTCGAGAGCGCCCATGCGAGCGCCGGCGACGCGGACTCAAAAGCGCGGTCCAGCTCCTCCAGCGCGAGTATCTCGGCCCTGACCACGGCGAGGCGCTCGCGCGCGTCCGCGAGCTCCTTGCGCCGCGACTCGAGCACGCGCACGCGCTTGTCGACGTCGGAGGCGGCCAGCGCGGCTTCCTTGCGCGTGTGCGCGTGAGCCGCTTCGACCTGCTCGAGGCGGGTACGCCTGGCCGAGAGCGCGGCGTGCACGGAGGAGTGCTGGCGACGCAGCGACTCGGCGCGGTCTTCGAGCAGCTTCTCCTCGAGCGTATATGCCGCGAGGGACTGCTCGACCTTCGAGAGCTCGATTCGTGCGTCATCGATCGCCCGTCGGACTCGGCGAGTCTCGGTGTTGACCTCCGCGAGCGCGTCCTCAGCAGCCAGGCGGTCCTTCTTGGCCGCTTCGGCTTCTCTTCGGAGTTCGCCGAGACTAGCGTAGTGTCCCTTCAGAGTCCCGTCGGCGGAGCGTCGCTCTTCTTCCAGCCGTTCGAGTTCGCCCGCGCGCGCTTGAAGACGGCTCTGGGCGTGGTGGACCTTCTGTCGCAGCTCGGAGAGGCGCTCGACGAGGTGCTTGCCCTTCTCCTCGAGCAGCAGGAGACCGGCGCTGATGCGCTCGAGCACTGACTGGAGTCTTCGCCGCTGCTCTCCCAGGTCGCCGACGAAGAGACCCTTCTCTTCGAGGAGCGACTGGAACTTGGAGAGCTCCTTCTCGCGCTCGGCGAGTCGGTAGCGTGACAGCTCGATGTCCGCGTCCGCTTCCTTCTCGCGCTTCAGGAGTTCGTCCCAGCGGGCCTGGAGAGCGCGCAGGTCATCGACGGCGAGCGAGACCTCTACGCTCGTCAGCGATCTCGTGAGGTCGGCGTGCTCCGAGGCCCTGGTGGCCTGGCGCTGCAGCGGCTTGAGCTGTCGGTCTATCTCGCCGAGGATGTCGCTCACGCGCGAGAGATGCGCGTCCATCGCGGCCAGCTTGCGAACCGCGCGTTCCTTGCGCTTCTTGTGCTTGAGAACACCGGCTGCTTCCTCAATCAGAGTGCGGCGGTCCTCCGGGCGTGAGTTGAGTACGTCCTCCAGTCGCCCCTGCGAGATGATCGAGTGCGTGTCGCGCCCCAGCCCCGAGTCGTGCAGCAGGTCGTGCACGTCCATGAGACGACACGGAGTCTGGTTGATGTAGTATTCGCTCTCGCCGTTGCGGAACATGCGGCGGGTTATCGTGACCTCGGAGAACTCGATCGGCAGGGTCTGACTCGCGTTGTCGAGCACGAGATCGACCTCGGCTACTCCCACGGGCCTACGCGCGGACGATCCGGCGAAGATCACGTCCTCCATGGTGTTGCCGCGTAGCGACTTGGCGGATTGCTCGCCCAACACCCAGAGCACTGCGTCGGAGATGTTCGACTTGCCGGAGCCGTTCGGCCCGACTACGACGGTCGCTCCAGGTTCGAACTGGAGAACGCTCCTGTCCGCGAAAGACTTGAAGCCCTTCAGTGTCAGGGACTTGAGGTACAACAGCGTCCTCTCAAGCGCGCGGGCGGCGTGCGTGGGCGCGTCGCGGATGGCCGGAGCGCGTGATGGATTCTACCACAGCCGGGGTCCCGAAACGCTCACGAGCGACGTGGTTCGATACCCCTTCGGAGGGGCTAATGCGCTTGATCGAACGTGGCTGAGACTACCGACGTGCCCGAAGCAACTTCACCGCGACGGCCCTAAGCACAGGCAGGTCGGAGTTCTCGCTGCGAAGTGTGTACTGCACCGAGCCATCCTGCCATTGCAATGCGCTTGGGTACGCGTTGTCCTTGCCCGAGGTCGTGCTCTGAACGCCACGGTTCTGCTCTAGGCCGGGGAAGCCCCCCACTACCGTTGCGCGCATGATGTCTGGTGCATTCGCTGCAATCCCGGCGTAGTCGATGGAACCTTCTACGGGCTCAATCAGAATCTCAAAGTCGTTGTACTTGTATTTCAGTCCGCGAGAACTCGCGGGGCCGTCATGTACGTAGACCTGCGGCTTACCCGCGAGAACCCCATCGGGGAGGACAGGCGGTGTGAACGAAATCAAGCTCAGAGCCTCGGTCGGTCGGTCAGCCTCGATCCAGAACTCACTCTCGTCGATCGAGGTATACTTGATGGATGTCGGCGGAGCGCTTTGCGCAGGCGTAGACTCGGTCCGAGCACATCCCGTAGCGACAAGAACAACCGTCAGCATCAGCGCATATACCACCGCCACGGGCGAGAGCCGGGCCAATCGTTCGTATGTCATTCATGCCCCCTATTGAGCGACTGTACTCCACGCCGAAGCGTTCCCGGTTGGCTTGTAGTAGGGGTCGTAGTCCTGGAAAGTGATGGCTGGCCAAGCGGACCACGTGCCCCCCGAATTCATTCTATTCATGCTGGAGAAGTTCGTGGCTACCCTGCAGCCGGATAGCTGGCGTTCGAAGCCGGTGACGGGCGTGCCGTAGAGGAATGTCGACTGGTAGATGACCTTGCTGGTACTTCCGTAGCCCCCAATCCACACACCGCTGCGCTTAACAAACCACGTGTACGTGGAGCCCTTGGTGAGAGAGCCTAGGTTGGGGTACTCGAAGATCACCCCGTTGTATTTCTCAGAACCGAACATCTTCGGACCGCTGATGGTGCCGTTGGCGTACCGTTCCCACGTCCAGCCATACTCGACACCGTTGTACGCATCTTTCTGTACGTACACTGAGTTGACCGCAGCATCGTAGCCGCTTCCAGAAGCGCCGAACGTAATGGAAGACGGAACCTTGTTGGCCGACCTACACCCAGACCAGCTGGCGTCGTTGTAGTAGCCGAGAATGGAATACTGGAGCGCAAGCGCCGCAGTTGGAGAATACGCCAGCACACTAGCAACGATCACAGCAAACGCTACGATTCGTTTCATGTCCCCCTCCGATAACTCGCTGCTCTTAGCGTATCACGAGTTAGGGCTAGCGCAGTACGCCGCTCCCATTGCGACGTGGTTCGACGCCCCGTCGGAGGGTCGCTTCCTAGCCTGCTGAACCCTCGGCCAATGACGCCAGCGCCTGGGCCGCGGCCAGTCCCTCGGCCTCCTTCTTGGAGTGCCCTGTTCCGAGGCCCATTACCGCGCCGTCCACCAGCACGGCGACTGTGAATGTGGGGTCGTGCGGTGGCCCAGCGCTTTCGCGCAGCTCATACTCGACCGCGCGTCCGCTCGCCTGCAGTAGTTCCTGGAGCGCGGACTTCGGGTGCTCTTCCCTCGCCGCGACCGCGTCCGGCTGGATCCTGTCCCCAAGCGTCCTCAGCACGAACCCTCTCGCGGCGTGGTGTCCGCCGTCGAGGTATATGGCTGCCACCAGCGCCTCGAAGACGTCTTCCAGAGCCGAGGCCAGTCCCCGACGCAGCGCACGCAGCTCGCTCTGACCGAACAGCACCGCGTCTTCGAGTCCGAGCTCCCGCGCGGCACGCTCCAGGGACGAGCCGGAGACAGCGGTCGCCTTGAGCTTGGTCATCTCCCCCTCGCGCATCTCGGGGAAGCGGATGAAGATCTCCTCGGCCACTATCGCGTCTAGCAGTGCGTCTCCTAGGAACTCCAAGCGCTCGTACGCGGAGCCGGTTCCTGCTGAGCTGACCAGCGAAGGATGGGTAAGCGCACGACGCAGCAGTTCTAGGTCAGAGAACCTGTAGCCCAAGGCCGAGTGCGCTCGCTCGACGCGCTCCAAGTCGCCTTGCGAAGCGGGTGTCCTGCGTTCCTCCATGAGGCTCCCCGTCCCGGGGCTTTATGGCCGAGCGAAGATGATCGTTGCGTTATGTCCCCCGAAACCGAATGAGTTACTCATCGCGGCACGCGTCGTGGCCGGTCGGGCGACGTTGGGGACGTAGTCGAGGTCGCACTCAGGATCGGGATCGGTGAGATTGGTGGTGGGCGGGAGCATGCCGCGATCCATCGCCAGAACGCTCGCTACCGCCTCGATGGCGCCAGCGCCGCCCAGAAGGTGCCCGGTCATCGACTTCGTCGAAGACACCGGCGGCGCGTCGGCGCCGAACACCTCCTTGATCGCGCGTGTCTCGGCGATATCGCCCTGCGGCGTTGAGGTGCCGTGCGCGTTGATGTAGCCGATGTCCGCGGGCGCAAGACCCGACTGGGTGATCGCCGCTCGCATGGAGCGGATGGCGCCGCTGCCGTCGGGCGCCGGCGCGGTGATGTGGTATGCGTCAGCGGTGGCTCCGTAGCCGACGAGTTCGGCAACGGGCCGTGCCCCGCGAGCCAGCGCGTGTTCGAGCTCCTCCAGTATCAGGATCGCCCCGCCTTCGCCCATCACGAAGCCGTCGCGGCCGAGGTCGAAGGGTCTTGACGCGGCTTGCGGCTCGTCGTTGCGGCTGGAGAGCGCGCGCGCCGCGCAGAAGCCCGCCAAGCCCAGTGGCGTGACGCCGGCGTCGAACGAACCAGCGATCACGATTTCAGCCGCGCCCCGTCGGATGGCCTCGCCGGCCTCGCCGATGGCATGGTTCCCGGTCGAGCACGCCGAGACGGGACAGTAGTTGATGCCCTTGGCCCCGAAGCGGATCGACACGTAACCGGCGGCCAGGTCCGTGATCATCATCGGGACGAGGAAGGGGCTGACTCGGTTCGGCCCCCTGTCGCGCAGCACGTCGTGCTGCTCCTCCATGAAGCCGAGTCCTCCGATGCCGGAGCCGATGATCGTGCCGATGCGGTCGGCGTTCTCCTCGGTTATCTGGAGATCGGCGTCTCGAAGGGCCTCCGCCGCGGCTACGACCGCGAACTGCTGGAATCGCGCCATTCTGCGCGCTTCCTTCGCATCGACCACGGCCGAGGGATCGAAGTCGTCCACGCACGCGGCGAATCGGGTCGTGTACTCGGAGACGTCAAAGGAGGTGATCGGTCCTACGCCGCTGCGGCCCCCGATGATGGACTCCCAGAACGCCTCCACTCCGATACCGACCGGCGAGACAATGCCCATGCCGGTCACGACGATCCTTCTCATGCGACGGCTCCCTCGCTCGCCGCGCGCCATTCAGCGACCAAGCGATCGATCAGTTCGCCAGCGCTCGGTACGTCGCGGACTCGGGCCGCGGACTGCCCGGCGAATACGAGACCGCCTTCGACGTCCCCCGTCTGGGCGCGTATGAGCTTGTCGATGATGCAGTACTCTTTTCCGCACTCCTTCAGGCAGGCCATGCACGGCTCTTCCCTGGTGACTTCACCCGCTGCGAGACGATCCCAGAAGGGATTGCGGATCGCTCGGCCCGGAAGCCCGACGGGGCTCTTCACGAGTACGATGTCATCGTCGTTCGAGTTGACGTAGAGCTGTTTGAACTCGTCCGAGGCCGAGGATTCCCTTGTCGCCGCGAACATCGAGCCCATCTGAACGCCCGCCGCCCCCATGTCGAGTATCTCTTTGATGTCCGCGCCGGAGGCGATCCCCCCGGCGCCGATCACGGGAAGGTCGACAGCATCGATGATCTCGGGGAGCAGGTCCCGGAGGTAGCGGTCCGTACCCAGATGTCCGCCGGCCTCGAAGCCCTCCACGATCACCGCCGAGGCACCGAATCGCTCGGCGAGCTTTGCCACTCGGACCGAGCCGACGATTGGAACCATCGGTACTCCGGCGTCCTTGCACCACTGGAACACATCTCGCGAGAAGCCCGCCCCGGCGATCACGATGTCCACTCCGGCCTTCAGCGCCGCTTGAACGAGTTCGCTGAACTTCCGCACGGCGACCATCACGTTAACGCCGACGACACCGCTGGTCGCGCTCTTGGCGGCAGTGACCTCGCGCGCAAGCTCGTCCGGGTCCAACCCTGAACCGGCGATGACGCCGATGCCTCCGGCGGAGGCGACCGCCGAGGCCAGTGGGCTCAAGGATATGCGCACCGCCATGCCGCCCTGGATGATCGGGAGGCGTGCGGTGACAGTGCCTATCTGGAGCCTTGGTAGATCCACAAACCATCCTAGTTGTCGGTGCGTTTCCCGCCCGCACCGGCACGCACGTGTCCGGGTACGGGCGGGCTGAACGTCAGGTGTTCGAGGCTATGTAAGAAACCGCGTCGCCCACGGTCTTGATGCCTTCGGCTTCCTCGTCGGGAATGGAGATGCCGAACTGCTCCTCAAGCGCCATGACGAGTTCGACGATGTCGAGCGAGTCCGCGCCGAGATCGTCGACGAAAGACGCATCCTCGGCTACATCGTCCTCCTCGACGTTAAGCTGCTCGACGATGACCTCTCTTACCTTCTCCAAGATGTCCTCATTGCTCATACAGCACACCTCCCTTCCCCGCTCTAGACCCGAACGGAATCTAGACGAAAGTCATTCCTCCATCCACGGCCACCCACTGGCCGGTGATGTACGCCGATCGGTCGGAAGCGAAGAACGCGACCGCGTTCGCCACGTCTTCGGCCGTGCCGAAGGTACCCATCGCGATGTTCCCCCTCGCCGCCTCACGAACGGCCTCGGGGAGCTTCGCGGTCATCGCTGTCTCGATGAATCCGGGCGCGACCGCATTAGCTCGTATACCACGACCAGCGAGTTCGCGCGCGGTCGACTTCGTGAGACCGATGACGCCCGCCTTGGCGGCGGCGTAGTTGGCCTGGCCCGCATTGCCGACCAGTCCGATGACCGACGCGATGTTCACGATAGACCCCGTGCGCGCCTTCATCATGATCTTCGCGGCGGCGCGTGTGCAGAAAAAGACGCCGGTCAGGTTCGTGGAGATGACCGCGTTCCAGTCCTCGTCGCTCATACGCACCAGCAGGCCGTCACGAGTGATGCCGGCGTTGTTGACCAGGATGTCCAGTGAGCCGAGCTGCTCCACGACGCCGGCAACGAGAGTCTCGCAGCTTGCCGAGTCAGTGACGTCGGCTGGCAGGGCGACAGCACGTCCGCCCTGCGATTCGATGGCCGTGACGACCTCCGCGGCATCCGACTCGAAGCCGGGATAGTAGTTCACGGCGATCGCCGCGCCGTCGGCCGCAAGCTGCCTCGCTATCGCGGAACCGATACCGCTAGACGCGCCGGTCACGAGAGCGACCTTGCCCACCAGAGTACTCATGCCCCCACCTCCTGCAGGATGACGTCCAGTCCCGATTCCTCGACTGAGAGCGCCGTTATGCCTTCCATGCGACGAGCAAGACCTTTAAGAACGACACCGGGACCCGCCTCGACCAGGGCCTCGACGCCGTGGTCGGCCAGAGTCCGCATCGTCTCGGTCCATCGCACAGGCGACGTGATCTGGCCGATCAGACGCTCGCGAATGAGATTGGGGTCGTCCGTGAGCTGTGGGAAGCTGTTCTGGACGACCGGGAAGAGCGGGCGCGAGAAGTCCGCGCCGAGAAGCAACGCTTCGAACGCGGCGCGGGCGGGCTCCATGAGCGGCGAGTGGAAGGGGCCGCTGACGGAGAGCGGAACGAGCTTGCGCGCACCCGCCTCCATCAGAGCGTCGGCAGCCATCGCCAATCCCTCTGCCGTACCCGAGATGACAACCTGGCCGGGGGCGTTGTCGTTTGCCACCCACACACCGTCGATTCCGTCCACGACAGCGCCTATCGCGGGCGCGTCCATGCCGAGAACGGCGGTCATACCGCCGGGTGTGGCCGCCGCGCAGTCAGCCATCAGCTTCGAGCGCTCAACGACGAGCTCCAACCCCGCTTCGACCGAGAACACACCAGCTATCGCCAGCGCGGCGAACTCGCCGAGGCTATGTCCGGCAACGGCTACTGGCCGCAAGCCACGATCGATCAGGGTGCTCCCCCAAGCCCAGTCGGCAAGGTAGAGAAGCGGTTGGGCGACGCGCGTATGGGTCATGTCCTCTTCCGAGCCCATCATCGCGATGACGCGCAGGTCATCGTCGGCAAGGGCCTCGGCCGCATCCAGCAGACGCTCGGAGTCGTCGCGACGTGGCAGCTCGGTCAACATGCCCGGCCGTTGCGAACCCTGTCCTGGAAAGACGAGCGCGGTCTTCATC
This sequence comes from Actinomycetota bacterium, assembly GCA_037444885.1. GTDB lineage: Bacteria > Actinomycetota > Coriobacteriia > Anaerosomatales > JBBILP01 > JBBILP01. The sequence continues at coordinate 10,571 of JBBILP010000016.1, forward strand.
CCTGAAAGGCCCCTAATTCGGAGTATTGCCGAGGGCGCGCATGGTGCTCTCGGCGTCGGCGATCATCTCGGCGACGATTTCGGCTGCCGGCTTGACGCAGGTCACCATCGCCGAGCACTGCCCGGCCATCAAGCTGCCCATGTCGAGATCCCCCTCGCGCATCGCGAGCGCGAGCTTTCCGGAGCCCAGCATCTCGAGCTCCTCAGCCTTGTTCTCGCGGTCGAGGTCCTCGAGCATGCGCGTGAGCTTGTTTTTGAGTACCCGCACCGGGTGTCCGGTCGAATACCCAGTGACAATCGTGTCGCGGTCCTTCGCTTTCACGATGCGATCCTTGATCGCGTCATGAATCGTGCATTCGGCAGCGCACATGAACCTGGTACCCACCTGAACGCCCTCGGCGCCGAGAGCGAAGGCAGCGGCTATCCCTCGGCCGTCCGCGATGCCTCCGGCCGCCACAACCGGCACCTCCACGGCGTCGGACAACTGCGGCGTGAGAACCATCGTCGTGAGTTCGCCGATGTGGCCGCCCGCTTCCATTCCCTCGCCGATGATGCCGTCGGCGCCCATACGCTCGAGTCGCTTCGCCAGGGCGACCGACGGAGCGATGGGCAGCACCTTGATGCCGCGCTCTTTGAGCGCGCCCATATAGGGACCCGGGTTTCCGGCACCGGTGGTGACCACCGGAACGCGCTCATCGAGCACAAGTTGCACGAGCTCGTCGATGTGTGGAGTGAGAAGCATCAAGTTGACGCCGAAAGGTCGGTCGGTCAGGCGTTTCGCAAGGGTGATCTGCTCTTTGAGCACATCCGTCGGCATATGCCCGGCACCAATGACTCCGAGTCCACCCGCGTTGCTCACGGCAGCTGAAAGCTCGGCGGTGGCGGTCCAAGCCATCCCCCCCTGGATTATCGGATGCTCGATGCCCAGGGTGCTTGTCAGCCTGGTCCGAAGGGCCATCTAGATTGCCTCCTCGTTCGACCGCGCGCCACCGCTAGGTGCCTTGGTCCATCGGACAACTGCAGCGCCCCAGGTCAAACCGGCCCCGAAACCGACGAGAGCGACAAGGTCGCCTGGGTTGAGTCGTTCGCTAGTATACAGTTCGTCCAAAGCCAGTGGGATTGAAGCCGCGGACGTGTTCCCGGTGTCCGCCACGTTCGAGAAGACCTTCTCGTGGGACAGCCCGAGCCGATCGGCGATCGTGTCGAGGATGCGTTGGTTGGCCTGGTGCGGCACGAGCCAGCGGAGCTCCTCGATTGCTACAGAGGACGCTGCAAGCGCCTCGTGAGTCGCTTTCGGTATCACGCGGACAGCGAACTTGAAGACCTCGTTCCCGTTCATCTTGAGGTACTGCGACCCCTCGGCCAAGGCTTTCGCCGAAGGCGGCATGGCAGACCCCCCGCCGGGGATCTTGAGCATCTCGGCCCCGGAACCATCCGCGCCAAGGACGATTCCCAGAACGCCTCCCGTGTCGCTCCCCCGCAGGACGACGGCACCGGCGCCGTCGCCGAAGAGCACGCAGGTGGAACGATCGGTGAAGTCTATGAAGCGTGTGAGCGAGTCGGCGCCGATGAGCAGGACGGTGTTTGCGCGTCCCGACTCGATGGTGGACGCGGCCGCCTGCATGGCGTAGACGAATCCGGTGCAAGCTGCGTTCACGTCGTAGGCGGGGCAGGACAGCCCGAGGGCGGTCTGAGTCAGGCACGCCGTGGACGGCATGAGCGTATCCGGGGTCGAGGTGGCTACCACCAGCAGATCCACCTCTGCCGGAGCGATACCCGCATTCGCGAGCGCCTTGCGGCCCGCGCTAGCGGCAAGCTGCGATGTCGCCTCGTCCGCAGCGGCCATGCGACGTTCGCGAATCCCCGTTCGCGTGAGGATCCACTCGTCCGATGTGTCGACCATGCACTCAAGGTCTGCGTTTGTGAGTCTTCGTTCGGGCAGGTACGAACCTACTCCGATGATGGCGGCATGGCGCATAGACCGGTGGGTCTCCTCGGCGTTCCGGTAGGAAGGTGTGCGTAGTTTACCCTTACCAGTCCGATGGCGGGAAGCCGTCGCGCGGCTAGATCGCGGATTGCTCGATGTGGGCGGCGATCGCGCCGGTGAGGTCTCCACGCGCGGCCTGAGCCGCCACCCGGATCGCGTTGCATACGGCCTTCTCGCGCGAGCTGCCGTGTCCGATGATGCACACGCCGTCCACGCCGAGAAGCGGTGCGCCGCCGTACGTATCGGGATCCAGCTGATCTTTGAGGCGCTCCATCGACGGCCGCAAGACCGCCGCGGCTACCTTGTTCGGCAGCGACTCGAGCATGACTGCCTTAACCTGGCCGAGCAGAGCCTTTGAGACACCCTCCAGTAGCTTGAGAGCGACGTTGCCGGTGAAGCCGTCCGTGACCACGACATCCGCTGCGTCGCCGATGATGTCGCGTCCCTCAACGTTGCCGACGAATCCCGCTATCTGCGCTGCCATGAGCGCGTGCGCTTCCTGGGCGAGCCGCGAGCCCTTGGATGGCTCCTCACCGATGTTCAGCAAGCCGATACGAGGTCGCG
>JBBILP010000017.1:0-13098 GCA_037444885.1 Actinomycetota bacterium
GAACTCCAGGCCCTGATTGAAGCCGAGTTGCTCGAGAACCCGATGCTGGAGGTCGAGGAGTTCGAGGAGGAGACGGATCGTGAGGATCCGGCTGAAGAAAGCCGGTCGGAGTCGGAGGAAGAGGATCGGGCATGGGATGAGTGGCTCCAGATGTACGAGGACCTGGAGGGCAGCGAGCCCGTCGCCGCTCGTGATCCGAACGCCGAGGACGTGAACACAGAGGAATTCGTCGGAGGCGTCCAGAGTTTCGACGAGTACTTGCTGTCGCAGATCGGCATGCTCACGCTCACAGAGGACGTCGACAAGGCGGCAAGGGCGATAATCGGCTCCCTGGACGACGACGGCTTCTTCCAAGGTGACTGTGCCGAGATCGCCGCGATAGCCGGAGTCACAAAGGAGGTCGGGGAGGAGGCACTGCGAGTCGTCCAGCAGCTGGATCCCCCTGGCGTCGGTGCTCGGACGCTTGAGGAGGCCCTCGCGATACAGATGGAGTACCTGGGTATTGATGATCCCGTGCTCGGGAGTGTCGTGGCCAACCACATGTCGGACGTGGGCGCGAATCGGTTCCGCAAGGTCGCGAGGGCGCTTCACGTGGACGAGGAATCCGTGCGTGAAGCGGTTGCCACCCTGAGAACGCTGAACCCACGGCCCGCGGGCGCGTTCTCGCCGGGTCCCGCTCCCGGCTACATCGTTCCCGATGTCACGCTCCGTCGTTTCGGAGATGAGTGGCTAATCATCTCGAACAACGAGGCCATCCCAACCCTGAAGGTGAGTCCAAGCTATCGCGCCCTGCTTCGTTCGGATTCCTCGGCCGACGAGTCGACTCGTCGCTACCTGAAGGACAAGATCCGCTCGGCGGAGAGCTTCATACGCAATGTCGACCGTCGGAAGGACACGGTGGGCCGCATCGCGAAGATCGTGCTCGAGGTGCAGGGTGACTTCTTCGACGATGGGAAGGGACAGCTCCGTCCGCTTCGCCTGGAAGACGTCGCGGCCGAGATCGGGGTGCACCTATCGACGGTCAGTCGCGGAGTCACCGGGAAGTACATGGCGACGCCGTACGGCCTGTACGAACTGAAGTACTTCTTCTCGGGCGGCTATCGCACCGCGACAGGGTTCGACGTCGCCGCCACGTCCGTGAAGGCGCGGCTCAAGGAGCTGGTGCGGGACGAGGATCCCGGACGCCCGCTGTCCGATCAGAAGATCGCTGAGGTCTTGAGCGAGGAGGGCGTGACCGTGGCTCGGCGGACGGTCGCGAAGTACCGGGAAGAGCTCGGGATAGAGCCGTCATGGGCGAGAAAGCGTCGATGAGCATGCTGCTCCCTCCCGTGCCACGACAAGCGGTAGATCACCGATGAGCGATATCGCCGACGAGAGGGAGGCCGGCCCGACGCTGGCCGCCAGCGCCTCGGCAAGTCAGGGTCCAGGTCGCGCGCGTGCGAGAATCGTGCGCGACGTCCTGGTGATCGCGGGGCTTCTGTCGGCAATCACGACTCTGCACCTGTTCACCAATACGCAGGCGCCAAACATGGTCCTGCACGTGTTGTACCGGCGCCTCTATTACGTGCCGATTCTGTACGGCGCCTTCATATTCGGGAAGCGCGGCGGTCTGCTTACCGCCGTGGCCGCTGCCGTGCCGTTCGGAGCGCACGCCGGAATGAGTCTCGGCCTGCTCGGCGCGCAGGTCGACAACCTGATGGAGATTGTGATGTTCTTCATCATCGCGGGTCTGTTCGGCCATCTGCGCGACATGGAGTCGCGAAAGACCGGGGCGCTGGTGGAGGTAAGCACCCAGCTCGAGAACGCATACCGCAAGCTTGAAGAACGAGCGATTCAGCTCATCAACATCCAGGAGTACACGCAGTCCATCCTGCGTTCAATCACCTCGGGAGTGATCACCGTGGGATCCGACGCGTCGGTAACAACAGCGAATCCGGCAGCGGAACGCATGCTCGGGATGAGCGAGTACGACATGGTGCCGAGGGCGGTCGCCTCCCTGTTCCGGGATGACGGCGGCCTGTCCGGTGAGGTGACAAGGGTTCTAAGCGGCAGTTCGACCCGGGCGTTGCGTGAGACCACCGTGGAGACGCACTCGGGGCGCACTATTCACGTGCAGGCCACCGCCTCGCGGATGAAGGCGGTGGGTGGTCGGACACTCGGTTGCGTCGTCACTTTGGAGGACGTTTCGGAGGTCAGGTCGCTCACCGACCAGCTCATCAGGGCCGATCGGCTAGCCGCCATGGGCGAGTTGACCGCCGGCGTCGCCCACGAAGTACGCAATCCGCTCGGAGTGATCAGGGCCTCGGTGCAGCTGTTGGAGGAATCCCGCGTCGACCCCGAGCGCATTCGCCAGGCCACGGACGTGATAAAGCAAGAGATAGACAGACTGGACAAGGTCATCAAGGCTCTGCTCGACTTCGGGCGGCCGTCTTCGCCGACGCTCGCCCCGGTGGACGTGGAGGAGGTCGTCCGAGACGTCGTTCTGTTCACCGAGCGCTTCGCCAAGAGGGCCAACGTGAGGATCGAGTCCGGCCTGAAGGGCGACCTGCCCAGAGTGCGGGCGGACGCGGATCAGCTGAAACAGGTGCTGCTCAATCTGGTGAGCAATGCCGTCCAGGCGATGGAGGACAGGGCAGACGATCGTCCGGGGGCCATCACTATCGCCTCCAACCTGGTTGGGGGGTACGTCACGCTATCGGTAGCGGATGATGGTCCGGGCATCCCTCTGGAGGCCCTATCCAAGGTCTTCGACCCCTTTTACTCAACTCGCGCTGACGGGACGGGACTCGGACTTACGATCGTCCATCGCATAGTCGACGATCATCACGGACACATCGAGGTCGAGAGCGGCGAGGATTCCGGCACCAGGTTCACGATCTCGCTGCCGGCTATGGACGCGGAGGAGTGATGAACGGGTGAACAAGCGCGTTCTGATAGCCGACGACGAGAAGAACATGCGCTGGGTGCTCTCGGAGGCCCTGTCCGCCGAAGGCTACGAGATAGCGGTAGCGACCGATGGGAAAGAGGCGCTGAATGCGGTCGCGGAGCACGAACCCGACGTCATGCTGCTCGACTACAGGATGCCCAAGCCGGACGGCATGGAGGTTCTCCGACGGCTGCGAGGGAAGGGGCACGAGTTCCCGATCATCATGCTGACCGCGCATGGGAACGTGGAGCAAGCGGTGGAGGCCATGAAGGCCGGAGCATCCGAGTACCTGACAAAGCCGTTCGATCTCGAGGAGCTCAAGCTGACGATCGACAAGGCGTTGCGAGTGAGCGAACTCGCGGCGGAAGTCGAGCGCTTGAGGGACGAACTGGATCGCGACTGGGATATCGAGGGGATCGTCGCGGGTGACGAGGCCATGCTGGACGTGCTCGGTACCGTACACAAGGTCGCACCCACCAGCGCGACGGTGATGATCTACGGGGAGTCCGGTACGGGCAAGGAACTGATAGCGCGCGCGATACACCAGCTGTCCGAGCGTGTAGGCAAGCCGTTCGTGTCGGTCAGTGCCGGCGCGCTACCGGAAACGCTGCTGGAGAGCGAGCTCTTCGGCTACGAAAAGGGAGCGTTCACCGGAGCGCTGCAGTCGAAGCCCGGAAGATTCGAGATGGCCAATGGTGGGACGGTCTTCCTGGACGAGATCGGGGACATCACCCCAGCCGTGCAAGTGAAGCTACTGCGCGTCTTGCAGGAGAGGCAGTTCGAGCGGTTGGGCGGAACGCGTACTGTCGAAGTGGACGTTCGCGTCATCGCCGCGACGAATCAGGATTTGCAGCAGCTGATCGTGGACGGCGAGTTCCGAGAGGACCTCTACTACCGCCTGAACGTGGTCCCGATCACGCTGCCGCCGCTGCGGAAGCGCGTGGACGACATCCCTCGGCTAGTAGCTCACTTCCTAGACAAGCACAATGCTGGCAGCAAGCGCATAACCAGCGAGGCCATGGCCGCGCTCATCGAGTACAAGTGGCCTGGCAACGTGCGTGAACTGGAGAATACGATCGAGCGCGTGGTCATCCTGTCGCACAGCGATGAGATCGGGGTGGACGATCTGCCCGCAGAGGTGCGCTCAGGCGTCCTGGCCGGGGCTGGGGCGTCCCAAGGGATCATCTTGCCGGACGAGGGGTGTGATCTGGAGGAGGTCGAGCTGGACCTCATTCGCCAGGCGCTCGACCGGACGGGCGGGAGTGTACCGAAGGCCGCGCGCTTGCTCGGCCTCACGTCCAAGACGCTGCAGGCTCGAATGACCAGGCTGGGTCTGTAGCTCCGGTCACCGCCGAGGCCCACGCCATTCGACGTTCCCTGTCAGTCAAGCCTGCTGGCATGTGAATTGCACCTTCGCGCGCAGCCGTTCGCTCTTGGCAGGGGTGCCGATGTCACGGGATAGCCGTCGTGCTCGCTTCGCTCTGGTCGCCGCCGGAGGCATCGTCGCCTCAGGCCTAGTCGTCACGGGTCTGGTGCTGATGAACGGAGCGGCCGGTTTCGCCCACTGCACGGGAACGAGCGCGTCCGGGTGGATGGTGATCTTGCTCTCGGCCCTGATGATCGCGGCAGTGGCGCTCCTTCTGCTTGACGCACCCCAGCGCGGGGCCGACGGCGGAACCGCGTTCTCCGGACAGACGTGCGGGACGTGCGGTAGCCGGGTCATGGACGACTGGCGGCTCTGCCCGTTCTGCGGCGAGTTGACAGAAGAGCGTCGCGGGGGACCCAGAACGTCCCGCTGAGCGCTACCATTGAGTAGATGCGAGGCACGAAGGCGCCCGCTCGGTCTAGGAGGATTCGTGGCCGACAAGACAGTCACCCTGAAGACGACCGGCATGCACTGTCGCTCGTGCGCCGCGCTGATCCAGATGTCGGTCGGAGAGATCGACGGTGTCTCGCAGGTGCACGTCGATCACGAAGCAGCTACTACCGAGGTCGTCTACGATCCCGAGACAGTCAGCGTCGATTCCATCGCGGCGGAGATAGTCAAGTTGGGCTACGGAGCCGAGCTCTGATCGCGGGGTCGCACTAGTCATGGGAGATACGGTCGGCTTCATCGCCGCCTTCGGGGCTGGAGCGATATCGTTCCTCTCGCCGTGCGTCCTTCCGCTGGTTCCCGGGTACCTGTCGTTCGTAACGGGGATCACCCCGGTTCAACTCGAGCGTGGGACCAGGGTGCGAGACGTACTCTTGCCGAGTCTGCTCTTCGTGCTGGGCTTCTCGATCGTGTTCGTGGCCTTCGGCGCCTCAGCTTCGGCTCTGGGGGCCGCGCTGGCTCAGTTCCGACCCGTTCTTGTCCGCGTCGCGGGGGTCGTCGTCTTCCTGCTCGGGTTCTTCCTGCTAGGGCTCGTCCGGATTCCGTGGCTGTACGGAGAAGCCCGTTTTGACATGGGCGGCGCGAAGAAGCTAGGCAGATGGTCGGCGCCCGTCGTTGGCATGGCGTTCGCCTTCGGCTGGACGCCGTGCGTCGGCCCGATCCTAGGTGCGATTCTCGGACTCGCCGGCAGCACGGGTGACGTGCGGAAGGGGATCGCGCTTCTGGCCGCGTATTCCGCGGGACTCGGCGTGCCGTTCGTACTCACGGCCCTGGTGTTCGGAAGAGCCCGCACGGCGCTGCGGTGGGCGAGTGAACGCTCTGAGGTCCTGAACCGGATCGCCGGCCTCGTGCTGATGGCGATGGGTGTGTTGATCGCCACCGACAGGATGTCGGTGATCGCGCGATGGTTGGTGAGGACGTTCCCCTTCCTGCAGCTCGGCTAGTCGCCCAGGGGCACCTAATCTACGATAGGACTACCTAGGACGCGCACGCCGCTGCGAGGGTGGTGGTTACTACGTCGCGCTCCGGACGCAGTCTGGCCGGCAGGCTAGCGCTGACGACCTTTGTGGGTGTGGCTGTCGCGGGCACCGTCGTGTCGGTGACCGCGCTCGTCGGCGTGTATCGTTTTGCGCGCAGCGAGGTCGATCAGCGGCTGCTCGCGTACAGACAGACCATATCGAGCGAGATCACCGGCCACCTGCAAGCTGCGGGAGAGGCGTTGAGCGGGCTCGCGGAAGCGCAGACCGAGAAGCCGCAAGGCAGCAGGAACCTCGCCCGTGGCTACGCGACGACCGCCCAGTATTTTGAGCAGCTTGCGCACATCGACCCCTCGGGTGCCGTCCTGACGTATCCCGATCCGGGACTTCCCGAGAGCGTCGTCGAGAAGGCCGAGGAAGCCAGTGCCGCTCTGAGAGCGCGGCCCGTGTACGCGGCCGACAGCAGCGGGGGGAAGGCGCGCCTTTGGGTACTGCGCTCAACCGAGGCAAGCCCGAACCCCGGAGTGCTCGTGGCCCGGGTAAGGCTCGACTTCCTGCAACTCGCGCTGGACAACGTCTCGTCCGCGGGTGCGGAGCGCACGGCGATCGTCTTCGACGGCAGTACGCGAGTGCCCGTGGTCGTTGGCCGAGATGGCCCCTCTCTGGATCACGCGCGGGGCAAGTTCGCGGCGGACCCCGAGTCCGCCGGTGGCAGATTCACCCTCGACGACAGCGGTAGGGGCTCCTACGTCGGGTACTTCGACGTCGTGACGAAGTTCGAAGGCCTCGACTGGGTGGTGCTCGTCGCGCAACCCACGATGGGCGTACTCCGAGAGACGATCGTCGCTCTAGTTCCCGCCGCCCTCGCACTGATCGTGGCATCTGCCGTGGCCGTGATGTTCGGGTTGATCGCTGCTCGCAGGCTGGTAGCCCCGCTTCGTTTCTTGGGAGCACGAGCAGCCGAGGCGGCGTCGGGCGCCTACGTGAAGCCGATATCGATTCGACGCGAGGACGAGGTCGGTCGACTGGCGGAGTCCTTCAACGCGGTCGCCTTGCGGCTCAACGCATTGCACGACGTGACGCAGCTGTTGGCCAGTTCGCAGCAGCTGGATCAGGTGCTCGACGACATCGTCTCGGGAACGTGGCACATCGTGGTCACGGGACGGGTATCGGTTTGGCTGGTCGATGAAGGCGGCAACTCGGCATCCCTTGCGCGTACCAGCCAGGATGACGCGCGCAGGGTGACGCAGGTGTCGCTGAAGACCAGGTCCTGGTTGCGCGAGGCCTTGGCCGCGGACGGACCTGTGTGCTTCTCCGAGGGCGAACACGCCGGAGGGGGGAGCGAAGATGCGGCCCACTCCGGAGCCGGAGTCGCGATACCGCTGGCAGTCGGGAGTGACAGGCTCGGTGTGCTGGAAGTGAGCACGCGTGATCCGCTCGGCGACCCTGAGATCGAGATGCTGCGAACATTCGCGGCCCAGGCCGCGATCGCTATCCGGCAATCGCGGCTCTTCGAGCTCGAGCAGACGTCTCGGCTGGAGGCCGAGGCGCTGCGCGATATCGCCGAACGCGTGGCCGACCCCTCCGAGTTCGGGGACGCCTTTGACGATGCGGCTGAGATGGCTGTGGAGCTCCTCGGCGCGGACGGTGGAGGGGTGGCTATCGTCGACAGAGGCGGACTGGCGCTGCCGCCGCATCGCGATCCCGGTCGTGAGGCGGTTTGGCTTGAGGCGTTCGCGTCCGTCGGAGAGCAGGCCTCTTCCGATGTCGTGCCGATAGTGGTCGAGGATACCTCCATGCTCCCGGCGTCCGCGGAGGTTCGGGCATTGGGCGCCATCTCGGCGGTGCTCGTTCCCCTGCTGGTCGAGAGCAAAGTGCGTGGCGTCCTGTATCTGGAGTACGCGGAGAGCCCGGGCATGCTCGATCGGCAGTCTCTTATGCTCGCCGCGACGATCGGTCGTCAGCTGTCGCTGGCGCTGGAGAACGTGAGCCTCCTACTCCAGGCGCAGGCGCGGGCATCGAGTCTGGAGACGGTCTTTCGAATAGCACAGGCGGTCAGCTCTTCGCTTCAGACGTCCGTGGTGCTCAACCGCGTACTCGACGTCGTGCAGAAGATCTTCTCCGCCGATGCGGTCTCGTTGATGACGTACGAGTCCACTCGGCGGGTCATAGTCACGGCGATGGCGCGGGGATTGGTGAACGCGCCGATGCTGCATCTCGAGGTGCGTCCGGGTCAGGACATCCCGGGCACCGTGTTTGAGACCAGAAGGCCGATGAGGTGCGGCACGCTTTCCGCGGAGCGGTGGAGCCTCGCCGGCGTCGCGTCATCGCAGGGTCTGGAGTCCCTTATGTCCGTGCCGCTGCTGGCCCGCGGCCGGAGTATCGGCGTTCTCACCGTGTTCGCGCAGAACCCATCCGCCTTCAGTCCCGACGACATGGAGCTTCTGAGTACGTTCGCCACCCAGGCAGCGCTCGCCATCGACACGGCGAACATGTATGGCCGAGAGCACACTGTCGCCTCAGTGCTCAAGGCGTCAATCCTGCCCGAGCAACTCCCGAGCGTCGAGGGACTGGATTCAAGTTCGGTCTACGTCGCCGCCGGTTCCGAGGCCGAGATCGGCGGTGACTACTGCGACTTGTTCGAGATCGGGGGCGGGAAAGTCGCCATTGCGATAGGCGACGTCTGTGGCAAAGGTGTTCAGGCTGCCACCAAGACTTCGATGCTGAAGTACACGCTGAGGGGTCTGGCCTCGGCGGGTCTGCAGCCCTCGGCGTGCATCTCGGAGGTCAACAGAGCCGTCAACGAGTCCGGAGCGCCGAGCGACATCGTCACTCTCTGGGCAGGCGTGCTCGACCTGGCGACGGGCGTTCTGACGTACTCGAACGGCGGACACCCGCCCGGACTGCTCTTTCGGGCCGACAAGAAGACGGTTGAACGACTCGAGACGACGGGGCCGTTGCTGGGAGCGATGGCGGATCCTCCGTTCGAGCAGGTCATTCTACACATGGACCCGGGAGATACGCTGCTTCTCTATACGGACGGAGTCAGCGAGGCCAGAAGAGGGAATAAGTTCTTCGGCGAGGGACGTGTGCGCAAGGCGCTCTGCGGAGGCGGCAGCGCATCCGCGGTGGCGCAGAGGCTTCTGGCCGCGGTACACAGGTTCTCTCCCGGTGGGCTGCGCGACGACGCAGCGGTCCTGGTTGTTAGGTTGGTGGGCGTTGGTGAGCCCGCGCCGAGCCGGGCGGCGGAAGCCCCAATGGAGGCCCTGTGAGCATCTCCCTTCAGAGATACTCGGATAGAGGCGTATGCGTCATCAGAGTCGATGGCGACATCGACATCGGAGTGGTTCCGCACATACAGGAACGCCTGACCGCGACGCTCGAGTCTGGGTGCACGAATATCGTGTTCGATCTGTCGCAGGTCACCTACGCGGACAGCTCCGCCCTCGGACTTCTCGTGTGGCTGGATCACCAACTGGGGCCGGTGGATGGAAGAGTCGTCCTCTCCGGTGCCAACAAGGACGTTACCCGGGTGTTCGAGCTGGCCGGCCTACACGTCGTCACTCCGACGGTCGCCGCCAGTCCAACCGTTGAGGCGGCGCTGGAGCGCTTCCACCGCGGCGCGGAGCCGGCGATCCCGAGATGGACTGAGTCCTTCGACGTCGTGGCGGATGTGGAGCATCTTGCCGACGCGCGATCGAGAGTGTGCTCGCTGATAGTGCCTCTCGGTGTCACGGATTCCTGGCTCTTCGACGTCAAGGTGGCCGTGGGCGAGGCGCTCGCCAATGCGGTTCGGCACGGGTCTCCCGCGGGCGCGGAGGATAGCGTAGACATCGGTGTCACGGCGTACGACGACCGAATTGTGATAACCGTGGCGGATCACGGTGGGGGTTTCGACGGCGCCGCCGCATGCGGCCAGGACGTGTACGCCGCCAGCGGTAGAGGCATCATCTTCATGCGCGCGTTAATGGACAGCGTCGACTTCTCCCCTTGCAACGCTCAAGGGACAGTTGTCACACTGGTGAAGCACCTGCCGGTACGGTAGTGCTCCCCCAGAGCCTTCGGAGGCCACCGCTTGGCCGCAAAGCGGCGCATAGTAATCTTCAGTGCGTCCTTCGGGGGCGGCCACCGATCCGCAGCCGAAGCGCTTGCGGACTACTACGCGGCGCATCACGCGGAGACGGTCGATTTTCGAGTGGTGGACTTCTTTGAGGAGTTCGCGCCCGGTCTGAATGTGCTGGCGAAGTTCGCATACCACCAATCCGTGCAGTTCTTCCCGGCGGCGTACGGTACGTTCTTCGACCTTACGAACAAGTTGCCGAACAACCCCGTGGTGCAGGATATGGCCCAAATGGGGTACGCACGGGCAACTGACTTCATCGAACGCTTCGGTCCAGACGCGGTCATCTCGGTATTCCCGATCGCCGGCGGAGTGGTCTCCGAGATCAAAGCCAAGACCCCGACGGTCTCGGCTACCGTCATCACCGACTATGGCGCCCACATGCAGTGGCTGCACCCCGCGACGGACCTCTTCTTCGTGGCGTGTAAGGAGGTACGCGAGGACCTGGTAGTACGCGGGGTTCCGTGGGACAGGATCGCGGTCTCCGGCATTCCGATCAGAGAGCGCTTCGGCAGGCCACTCGACAAAAAGGATTGCCGCCGAGAACTAGGGCTGGCCGACAGGTTCACCGTCCTGCTGACAACGGCCGCGGGCGGCGCCGGCGACATCAAGGTCATCGCACGAGAACTCGCGGGCCGGGGGGTTCAGGTACTGGGCGTCGCGGGACGCAGCGAACGCCTGCGGCGCCGTCTCGTGTCGCTCGAAAAGAAGACTCCGCTTGTGAAAGTATTCGGTTTCGTTAAGGATATGCATAGGATGATGGGTGCGGCGGACGTACTGGTGGGCAAGGCTGGGGGTTTGACGGTTTCCGAAGCCTTGGCGATGGGTATGCCGTTGATTATCCACAACCCGGTGCCGGGCCAGGAGATATTCAACGTGGACTTCCTAGTCAACTACGGTGCCGGACTGCTGTCCCGTGACGAGGATGACGTGGTTGAGAAGGTGAGTTTCCTCGCCGTCCATCCAGATCGGCTTCAGCAGATGGCCGAGAACGCCGCCAGGCTGGGCAAGCCCACGGCGGCACAAACGGTCTGCGAGAGAGTGCTTGCGGCTATCAGGTGACGCAGATGAGAGGGAGGTAGGAGGGTCGATGGAACTGAAGGACGCCATGCGACTCCGCCACTCGCACCGCGCCTTTTCTTCGGACGCCGTGCCGCCGGAGGTTCTGAAGGAACTCATTGACGCGGCCGCGCTCGCGCCATCGGCGATGAACCTGCAACCGTGGCGCTTCCATGTGACCAGCGGCGAGACGCGCCGGCAACTCTGCGAGATCATGGCCCAGACGACGGTGCATCTCGAGGACTACATATCGGTCCTGGGCGAGGACGTGTACAACCATGCCGTTGAGTTCTACGCGGATCTCGGTGGCGCGCCTGTAGCGATCGTGGTGTCGGTACCCGAAGGCGAGACCGAGCTGGACGCCATCAACCAAACCCTTTCCGCAGGTTGCGCGATACAGAACCTGATGCTTGCCGCCACCGAAGCGGGGTTGGGGACGTGCAACGTGACGTTCTCGTTCTGGGTGAGAGACCAGATCGCCGAACTACTGCAGATGGAGGAGGGCAGGCAGGTGCTCGCAATCGTACTCGTCGGATGGCCTGCGGCCGCTCCACACGCTCCGGAGCATCGCACCGACATCGCGTACTACCAAGACTGACGCCACGCCATGCGGGCGGTCTTCTTCGACGTCGGCAATACCCTGATCTACCCCTACCCGAGCGTGTCCGAAGTCTGCCGCCAGGTCCTGGCCGTAGCGGGGCATTGTCACGATCTGGCCGCCATCGACGCGCTCATGCCGCTCGTGGACGAGTACTACGAGGATCGCTATCGAGCCGATGACACGTTCTGGACGGACGAGGAGGAGACGTCCGGCGTCTGGACCGGCATGTACACGCTGCTGTTCGAGCGGCTTGGGATAGAGGAGGACGCGGGAGTCTTCGCGCGGCGTGTCTACGATGAGTTCGGAGTCTCGGCGCGGTGGAGGGCATACGACGACGTACTCCCGGTCCTCGCGACCCTGCGCGCCCGCGGGCTGAAGCTGGGGATCATCTCGAACTGGGATGGGCGGCTCGCCACGCTGCTAGGCGGTCTTGGAATCGCCGACTTCGTCGAGGATGTGATCTCCTCGGCGGAGGTCGGCCTGCGCAAGCCGGACCCGCGCATCTTTGAGCTGGCATGCGAGCGGATCGGCGTTTCGCCGTCCCAAGCTGCGCACGTCGGCGATCACCACTATGCTGATATCCTTGGCGCAGAGGCTGCGGGCATGCTGCCCGTGCTGATCGACCGCTTCAGCGACGTCGAATGCCGCTCGACGGAAGCGATCGCCACCCTTTGCGAGCTCGAGGCGGCGTTGGGACTGTAGTAGGGCGCCCGTTGGAGGAATCGTGCGAGCACTGTCGCGATGGGCAGCACTCCTCGTCACTATCGTCGCCTGCGTCGCCGGCGCGATCGCGGCCTACCAGCTCGCGGGCTACTCGTGGGATCAGGTGGTCAACTACCGCACCCCGTATGTCGCTGGCGATCTCCCAGCGGCTCGAAGCGGTCCCGCGCTCGCGGACCGCGTGGTGCTTGTGATCGTGGACGGCCTCGGCGACTCGGCGTCGCGCAGCGTAACCGGTATCCAGGCGCTGAGAGGCTACGGCGCGGACTTCGTCGCCGTGGCGCCTCAACCCTCGCTTTCGTACCCGAACTGGACGACGCTTCTTTCTGGGGCGCCGCAGGCGGTGAGCGGGGTTACCACCAACTGGTACGAGGGCGCCGTGCGGGTAGAGACGCTGATCGACACATCACTGCTCGCCGGACGTAGCGTGGTCGTCGTCGGCCCAGAGTCCTTCGAAACCCTCTACGGCGCCCGTCGTGCGACCGCGCACTACCTGAAGGACTGGAAGGAAGGGGAGTACCTCTCGGGTGAACTGGTGACTCAGGCGCTTGCGCTAGCCGAAGATGTGAACGCATCTCTGCTGATAGTGCACCTGCCCGATGTCGACGAAGCCGGTCACGACTACGGTCGTGACTCGGAGGAGTACGCGAAGACGGCGGAGAGAGTCGATGCCGACGTCTCCAGGCTGGTGGCGGGGCTACAAGACGACAGGACGATCTTCATCGTGACCGCGGACCACGGGCATCTGGCCGCAGGAGGGCACGGCGGGTGGGAAGAAGACGTGACGCGTGTTCCCGCTGTGTTTGCCGGTCCCGGGATCGC
>JBBILP010000018.1:0-12973 GCA_037444885.1 Actinomycetota bacterium
GCCCGAGCGCCCCGCACCGGACAGGCCGCAGGGATGGCGTGCCTCCAAGAGGACGTCGAAGAAGGCGAAGAAGGTAAGGCGGGAGTACTCGCGATGGCGCCTGGGCGTGAAGTTCGACAACGTGCGCGAGCGTGCCCGAAGGGCCGTGCTGGTCGGGGGGTACTTCTTGGGCGTCGGTACGGCAGGCATACTCGCGATCGTGCTGGCTCTTGTGGTGCTTGCCTCGGCGGTCAACGGTGTCGCGCGCTGGAACGCGCGGCGACTCGCGGCCCACGAGGAGTCTCCCGAAGGTCGCGCCGAGAAGGCTCGCGACAACCTGCTAGTCATCGGGGTGCAGGGTAACGTCGCCCAGGGCTTTCTGGCGCTCAGGGTCGAGGAGGACCGCGGGCGGGTCCTCGGCGTAGCGATACCGGACAGCGCCCTGATCGAGGTGCCCGGCCAGGGATTCGAGAGGGTCGGCGACAGCTACAGGGCCGGCGCGGATGTGTCGATGGCCGCCATCAGCAACTACCTGATGATGCCGTTCGAGCGCTACGCGATCGTCGATGGCGAGGTGTACAAGTCGGCAGTACAGAACCAGTCGCTGAAGGGCGTTCTCGACTCGGCGAAGGAGACGAATCTCAGCTCCAGTGAAAGGGAGCGACTCAAGAGGATCATGGAAGGGGCGGGCGACGCGGATGTGGCGTTGATGCCGCTTCCGGTGAGGGCGATCACCTTGGGCGACGAGACGTACTTCGAGCCCAAGCGCGATGAGGTCGCGGACCTGCTGCAACGCTGGTGGGGTGTGCGCCTCGGGTCGGGTCAGCAGTCCATCCGAGTGGTGCTCTACAACGGCTCGGGCGTGCCTGGGGTCGCAGGCAAGGCCGCCCAGGAACTCATCAAGAGGGGGTTCCGGGTCGTCAAGACGGACAATGCCGACAGATTCGACTACAAGGAGACGCAGATCGTCGTGCAGCACGGCCCAGACGCAGATGGAGAGAGAGTGAGGGGTGTTCTCGGAGTCGGGCGGGTCCTTCGTCAAGAGGCTGACCAGCAGATAGCCGACATCATCGTGATTCTCGGCCGAGACTACGCTCCAGCGTCCAATGGCAACTGACAAGAAGGAGGCAACGCTGAAGTCAGCGGAACTCGCTGTGGTGGCCGCGGAGGCGGCATCGGAGAAGAAGGGGTCCGACATCGTCGCGCTCAACGTCGCGGAGATGCTGGTGGTCACGGACTACTTCGTGGTGATCACCGGGATGAACGACCGCCAGGTACGGACGATCGCCGAGGAAGTCGAACGGAAGATGAAGGAGGCGGGGAGCGCCGTGGTCGGGCGCGAAGGAGAGGGTGACGCCAGATGGCTGCTGCTCGACTTCGGGGACGTCGTGGTCCACGTGTTCCAGCCTGACGAGCGCGACTTCTACCGACTCGAGCGCCTCTGGTCGGAGGCGCCACGCCTAGACTTGCCGGAAGAGGTGACCAATCCGTCGCAGGCACCAGGTGAGGGGCGCACAGAGTGAGGCCCGAGTCGCGGCGATACGCTCTGGAAGCCGCCCTAGTCGCGACTGCCGCCGTATGGGGCGGCACGTTCGTTATGGTCAAAGACGCCGTCGCGCAGTTCCCCGTGTTCTCCTTCCTCGCGTGGCGTTTTGCGATCGCCTCGGTGGCCTTCGTCGTGCTCTTTCCCGCAGCCGTGCGCCTGATGGATCGCGCGACGCTACGTACGGGCCTGGTGGCCGCCGCATTCCTGATCGGGGGCTACGGCTTTCAGACTTGGGCGCTGCAGAGCACCAGCGCGTCGAATGCCGCATTCATCACGGGTATGTTCGTTGTGATCACGCCGATTCTGCAGTTCGCGGTGTTACGCCG
Source organism: Actinomycetota bacterium (assembly GCA_037444885.1). Taxonomy (GTDB): domain Bacteria; phylum Actinomycetota; class Coriobacteriia; order Anaerosomatales; family JBBILP01; genus JBBILP01. The sequence goes on from JBBILP010000018.1 coordinate 1,852, forward strand.
AGCACCACACTTCATCGCAGTCGGTGGGATCGCCATGGCCGTGGCGGGGCTATGGTTGCTGACCGGCAGCGCGCTGGGTGGCTGGAATCCGGGTGACGTGAGGGCGCTGATCTGCGCCGCTCTGTACTCCGGCCACATCATCGTCTTGGGATCGATGGGTCGCCGCCACGACGTCCGGCCCCTTACCCTCGTGCAGCTCGTGGCGGGCGCGGGGGTCTGTGCGGTGTTGGCGCTGCCCTTCGAGGGCTTCCGCATGCCCGAAACAAGCACCGTCTGGGTCGCGCTGGTCGTGACCGGTGTCCTGGCGACCGCCGTAGCGTTCTGGGTGCAGACTTCCGCCCAGAAACTCATATCGCCGACGAGAACGGCTCTCATCCTCGTCTCTGAGCCGGCCTTCGGCGGTCTGTTCGGCTACCTTGCCGGCGAACGCCTCAGCGCGCAGGGGTGGGTCGGAGCTGCTTTGATACTGGGCGGCATGGTCATGTCCGAGGCGCTCTCCGCCGTTGTGCGCGGTACCAGAAAGGCGCGACTGCACATCGATATCGAGGGACCGCCGGTTCCGGACGTGGAGGACTTCACGGATACCGCGGATCAGCTTGACCGCGTTTAGGCTGCTGGTATACTGGCCCTTGCCTTTCCGGCACCAGCGTGTGGGGCCATAGCTCAGCTGGGAGAGCGCATGGCTGGCAGCCATGAGGTCAGGGGTTCGATCCCCCTTGGCTCCACCAAGATCCTCCGCGCCCGTCTCTGCGACGGGCGCTCGCTATTTCGGCACCTGGACGGTGCGGTGACCGCGGGCGCTGAGCGCTCTAGATGCGACGCCACCCAATCTTCGCTCAGGTGCGATTCATTCCCGCCACATCGGGGTACGGCCCTAGCAAAGGCATCGGACGTTCGAACCCGCAAGGGTGTCCTCAAGGGGGTGAGACAGATGAGCGTCGAGATGCAGGAGCGGATGGAAAGGCTGAAGGAGCACTTCCCGCCGCCCATGTACGACGTCGTCCTAGTGGCGAACGAGAGAGAGATATGGGTGGTGAACACCCGAAATCATGCGGTCGCCGAGATCGGGCGCGATGACTTCATGCTCGATCCGGAGGGACCCGCGGAGCTGGAGTACGTACGCGAGGCGCTGGCCTGAGCCGTAGCGAGGCGCTCCTGTACGTGCTTGCTTGCGCGCCACTATCCCTCGGCTATCATCGTTGATACTGTCCGAGGGCTGAGTGGAGGCGCGCGTGTCCGAGCGTTACGATCCCGGCGCGATCGAGTCGAAGTGGCAAGCGATCTGGGATCGCGACAAGCTGCATTCCGTAGCCGAGGACAGCGACTTACCCAAGAAGTACGTCTTGGAGATGTTCCCGTATCCATCCGGGGACATCCACATGGGTCACGTCCGCAACTACACGATCGGGGACGTGATCGCCCGTGCGGCGACGATGCAGGGCTACAACGTGCTTCATCCGATCGGGTGGGACGCGTTTGGTCTCCCCGCCGAGAACGCCGCCATCGCATCGGCGACACACCCGTCCACTTGGACCTACGCGAATATCGAACGGCAGAAGGCGTCGCTCGCTCGAATGGGCTTCAGCTACGACTGGGACAGAACGGTGGTCACCTGCGATGCCGACTACTACCGCTGGGGCCAGTGGATATTCCTGAAGTTCTGGGAGCGCGGCCTGGTCGAGCGCCGCAGCTCTCCTGTGAACTGGTGCCCGAGTTGCGCCACCGTTCTTGCGAACGAGCAGGTGATCGGGGACGGTGTGTGCTGGCGCTGCGGCTCGCGCGTGGAGAAGCGCGAGCTGGAGCAGTGGTACTTCAAGATCACGGACTACGCGCAAGAGCTGCTGGATGCGCTGGAAGATCTCCCGGGGTGGCCCGAACGCGTCAAGACGATGCAGGCGAACTGGATCGGTCGCAGCGAGGGCGCCGAGGTCCTGTTCGCGCTTTGCGACGAGCGCGGAGAGCCGACCGACGAGCGAATCACGGTGTTCACGACTCGGCCGGACACGCTGTTCGGGTGCACCTTCTTCCTTCTCGCACCGGAGCATCCCCTGGCCATGAGGCTTGCGGGCGGGACCGAACACGAATCCGAGGTTCGTGCCGTGATAGAGGCGGCGGCTCGCGAGACCTCGGTAGAACGCTCTCTCGGCGAACGTCAGAAGTGGGGCGCGTTCACGGGCCGCTACGTGGTCAACCCGGTGAACGGCGAGAAGGTGCCCGTGTGGGTGAGCGACTACGTGCTGATGGAGTACGGTACGGGCGCGGTCATGGCGGTTCCCAGCGGCGACCAGCGGGATTTCGAGTTCGCCAGGCAGTACGGGCTTCCCATACCGCCGGCGGTGATTCGCGAAGACGACCCGATGCTCGAGAAGCTGCGCGCGTCGCAGGAGCGAGTACTGGACGACGTGGACTGGGAGTGCGCGTACGACGGACCCGGCGTGATGGTGCAGTCAGGGCGCTTCACCGGCCTTCCGGGAGGGAAGAACTCGCGCGGCGTGTCGGAGGTCATCGAGTGGCTGGCGGAGCGCGGCGCGGGGAGGGCGGCCGTCAACTACCGCCTGAGGGACTGGCTGATCTCTCGGCAGCGGTACTGGGGGAACCCGATACCCGCCATCTACTGCGGTGCATGCGGGCTCGTACCGGTACCCGAGAACGAACTTCCAGTGGTGCTTCCTATGGATGTGGACATCACCAAGGGCGAGACGCTGGCGGACCACCCGGAGTTCTACGAGACGACGTGCCCGCAATGCGGGGGCCCGGCCCGACGCGAGACCGACACCATGGACACGTTCACCTGTTCCTCCTGGTACTACTTGCGGTACTGCGACGCACGCAACGACAGCGCGATCTGGGACAAGGCCAAGGCCGACTACTGGATGCCGGTGGACCAGTACATAGGAGGCATCGAGCACGCGATTCTACACCTGCTGTACTCCCGCTTCTTCACCAAGGTGTTTCGAGACATCGGCATCACCGAGGCGTCTGAGCCGTTCACGAACCTGCTTACCCAGGGGATGGTCAAGCTCGATGGCCATGTGATGTCGAAGTCCCGCGGCAACGTCGTCGCCCCGGAAGATATGATCTCCCGCTTCGGGGCGGACACGCTTCGCGCGTATGTCCTGTTCATGGCGCCCCCGGACAAGGACCTCGAGTGGTCCTACGAGGGCGTAGAGGGCATGCACAGGTTCCTGATGCGCGCATGGAGGCTGGTAACCGAGGTGTGTGCCGAGGTCTCCCCGGACGTGCCTCCGCTGGGTACGAGTGACGCCGGCAAAGACCTGCGTCGGGAAGTACACCGAGTGATCGGCAAGGTCACTAGGGACGTCGAGCAGTTCGGCTTCAATACCGCGCTCGCCGCGCTCATGGAGCTGGTGAACGCGGCCTACGACTACCGGAACAAGGTCGGTCCGGCGGAACGCGATCGATCCACCCAGCTCGAGTGCTGCGAATCGCTGGTCCTCATGCTGGCGCCTTTCGTGCCCCATATGTCCGAGGAACTGTGGTCCAACTACGTCCGCCGAGAGGGAAGCGTGCACGTCCAGGGCTGGCCGACCTCTGATGCGCGGATTGCGGCGGCCGACGAGATAGAGCTCGCCGTGCAGGTGAACGGCAAGGTGCGCGGGCGCGTTGTCGTACCTGCGGGTACCGCGCCGGACGCAATCGAGAGCGCCGCGCGGGAAGCGGTGAACGACCATCTGGCGGGCAAGGAGATAGTCAAGACGGTGGCTGTGCCTGGAAAGCTCGTATCGTTTGTGGTGAGGTAGCCGCCGTCGGCCCACGGGTTAGGAATCGGTAGGGTCTCTCTGGTCCAGTACGGATAGCTAGCGTGGAGCGCCCCCTTCGCCCCGCATTAACGGGTGAGGGGGCTTTTGTTTGGCCGAGTGGCGGGACCGCAGTGCAGGCGAGCTCATGGAACGCGCTGGTCTCGGCGAGGCGCGAAGCTCGCATTCGCGCGGATTTGCCGTTGTCGCCCTCGCTCTTGGCGCCCTACTGCTGGTGTGGCGAGTCTGGGGGACTACCGGACACGGCGACACTGTCGTGCTGGAGCCGCAATCCCACGGTGAGGAGAGCGCGACCGCGGGATCGAGCGAAGCGAGCGCTGTCGTGCACGTCGTCGGTGCTGTCGCTCGCCCGGGCGTGTACGTCGTGGCGGCGGGCTCGAGAGTGGCCGACGCCATCCGCCTTGCTGGGGGTACGCTGGGGAACGCCGCCATCGATGGAGTCAACCTCGCCCGTCCCGTGTGCGATGGGGAGCAGATCGTGGTTCCGACGCAGGACGAGAGCGATGGGGAAGGTGCCGCCGAGGGCGCGTCGCGATCGAGTGCTTCGGCGGGCGGCAGGCTGAACTTGAACAGAGCGACCGCTGCCGAGCTGGACGCACTTCCGGGAATCGGTCCCTCAACGGCGGCCAAGATCGTAAAGGATCGAGAGCTGAACGGCCCGTTCAGGACTCCGGAGGACCTGATGCGCGTGTCGGGCATAGGTCCGAAGAAGTTCGAGGCTCTCAAAGACCTGATCACGACGGGGTAGCGGGTCGCGTGGGCCAGATCCGACCCTCGATTCCTCCGATCATGTGGCTTGTCACCGCGACCTGGGCCGGGGCGGTCCTTGGCGAAGCATGCTGGCACGAGGGGTTGACCGCCGCGGTGCCGACCCGGTCGGGGTTGACCGCGCTCGGCGTCGTGTCGGCGCTAGCTCTGTCGCGTCGGAAGGTCTCGTTCCTCGCGGCCGCGTTGTGCGCGCTGTCGACGCTGCTTGCCTTCTCCGCCGGTGCGCGCTGGCAGGCGCAGGCTGCGGGCAGTGTCCGCGTCGGCGGTGCGGTCCAGGGTGTCGTCGACCGCGACCCATCGTTCACCCGATTCGGTCCGATGCTGACGGTGCGGATCATGGGGACGGGGTCAGGTGGCGCGCTGGTCGGTGTCAGGTGCCCCCCGGACACCCCCACGCCGAGCGTGGGCGCGGTCGTGCGAGTCACGGGGGTATTGCGGGCGGTCGATGCCCGCGATCGCGAGGGGCGCGCTGTCGCGCGCCGCGGGATAGTGGCCTTCATGACGGCGCGACGGGTCGAGGAGGTGGGATGGCAAGGCGGTGCGATCGGATGGCTGAGGCGAGTTCGCGCACGACTCGGCAAGGCTATTGACGCGCACGTTGCCGGAGATGGCGGCGCACTGCTATCGGGCGTGCTCCTAGGGGACAGAACCAAGCTTGCGGGCACGAGACTAGAGGAGGACTTCCGCGCGCTCGGGCTGTCGCATCTGGTTGCCGTCTCCGGGGACCATCTGGCCATCGTGGCCGCCGCTGCCTCGTGGGTAGCGTCGTCCGCCGGTGCGGGCAGGCGGGGGCGAGCTGCCATCGGGATGGCCGCGGGTGCGGCTTTCACGGTTCTGACCGGATTCCAGGCGTCGGCGATTCGTGCGACCTTGATGCTGGCTGCGGTGTGCGGGGCTGCGTTCGTTCAGCGACGCGCTAGCGCGCCAGGGGGCCTGGGCGTGGCGGTCCTCGCGATGGTCATGGCGAGTCCGTGGGCGGTGTTCGACGTCGGGCTCCAGCTCAGCGCGCTTGCCGTGGTCGGCTTGATTCTGCTGTCTCCTCTGGTGGGTGTCTGGATCGCGGCGGCTCTGCCGCTACCGGCCTGGCTGCGGCGTTCGCTGGGCGCCACCCTTGCCGCGCAAGCCGTCACGCTGCCAGTGGTGGCAGGGACGTTCAATCTGGTCTCACTCGCCGCGCCGCTCGCCAACGTTGCCATCGTGCCGCTCTTCGCGCCGTCCATCGTGATGGGTCTCCTAGGCGCCGTCAGCGTCATGGTCGCCCCACCCGTAGAGGGGCTTCTCCTGAGATGCAGCGCCGTGCCGCTGGCTGTCGCCGCGGGCATAGCGCACTGGATGGCGGAGCTGCCTGCCGCCTCGGTGCCCGTTGGCTGGAACGGCACGGTGGTCGGAGCGGTGTGCGCGTGCGCTCTGGGAGTGCTGTGGCTCACGTGGCCTATGCCTCGAACGGCGTTCCGAGCTCGGGTGGCCGCGAGCGCGTTTGCGGTCGCGTGCCTCGCGATGGGGATAGGCGCCGCACCCGGGCGCGGCGCACGGATCATCGTGCTGGACGTGGGTCAAGGGGACGCCATCTTGGTGGGGGATCGCGGGCAGTGGATGCTCGTCGACCTCGGACCCAAAGCGAGGTCTCTGCGTGCGGCACTTGGTCGTCACGGCGTGCGCAGGCTGGACGTGGTCGTCCTGACTCATGACCACGCGGATCACACGGGAGGTATGGGCGGTCTTAGCGGCGCCGTTGCCGTGGGGTGGATCGGTGTCCCCGCCGTGGCCGAGGACACCTGGCAACAAGAACGGACACTGTCGGAAGGCCTCACGCCCCGCGGACGGGTAGGGTGGCGGGAGCTCAGGGCCGGACAGCGTTGGCGGATCGGGAGAGTGGAGGTCGATGTGCTCTGGCCCGACGGACCGGACGATTCACTGTCGACAAACGACACGAGTGTCGTCCTGCAGGTCAAGACAGGAGCGGTGAGTGCGGTGCTCACCGGTGACGCGGAGGCAAGGCCGCAGGAGGAGATGTCCCGCGACGGCCGGCTGACCGAAGTCGATGTCCTCAAGGTGCCCCATCATGGCAGCGCAAACGGGTTGACCGACACCGGGGCGGACTTGTGGCACCCGCGACTGGCGGTGATAAGCGTCGGCGAAGGGAACCGCTTCGGGCATCCAGCTTCGGCCACTCTGCGGCGTCTTCGCAGGATAGGGGCGGCGATAGCGCGGACCGATCAGGGCGGGGATGTCGAACTGATCACGGACGGACGCGGGTTTCGAGTTCGCAGGCATGCGGGACTGCTGGCGTGTGAGACAATCCGAGTCGCGCGGGCGGACCACGCGCACCAGGGAATGAACGCAGCGGTCGAGTCGGGCGCTCGGCGTCGGTCGCTCAGCAGGGAGAAGTGCCATGGCCGTCGAGTCGTTGGCGGATCTGAAGCCGGTCTACCTCATATTCGGAGCGGAAGAACTGCTGCTAGAACGCGCGGTCCGCCGCCTCCGCCAACGTGTGTCCGAGGTAGCGGACCTGGATTTCAACTACAACGTCTTTGACGGTGATTCGGCCGATGCCGCCTCGGTCGTCGCGTCCGCCAATACGGTTCCGTTCGCCTCCGAGCGCAGGCTGGTGATAGTGCGCAGAGCGGATTCCATGTCCACAGCGGATCTCAATGTGCTTGCGGACTACGCGCTCGACCCGGCGGAGCATACTTGCCTGGTCCTGGTGGCATCCAGAATCGCGAAGAACACTCGGGTCTACAAGGCTGTCGCGAAGCTCGGTGGGGTTGCCGAGTACGCGGCGCCAAGGAAGTCCGAGTATCCCTCCAAAGTCGTCGGGCTGTTCAAGGAGCGGGGCAAGACCGTCGGATTGGAGGCCGCCGAGTTGCTCGTACGAGCAGTCGGGCGAGACCTTCGACGCCTGGAGACCGAGATCGAGAAGGTCTGCGCCTTTGCGGGTGGCAGCAGCGTGCTGTCGAAGGAGGACGTCGAGGCCGTAGTCGCTACGACCGCGACGACATCCGTGTTCGACTTCCTGTCCGCGCTGGGGATGAGGGAGTGCAGAGACGCGCTGCGACTGCTAGCACGCATCCTTGGGTCTGGCCAGAGCGTGGCTGGCGTTCACGCGATGACGGTGCGCCATGTGCGCCAGCTGCTGGGAACTCGCGCGCTGAGCGATCGGGGCCAGTCGCAGACGGATGTCGCCGCAGCCCTCGGCCTGGCGCCATGGCAGGCACGAGACCTGGTTCGTCAGGCCGGTCGTCACTCGGCGAAGGAGCTTGTCGGAGCGTTGGTGCGCGCGGCAAGCTGCGAGGCGGAAATGAAGACGAGCCGGGATTCCCGACTCGCCTTCGAGCGATGGATCATCGAATTCTGCAGGCAGGCGCCCGGGCGCTAGCCTTGAGCCGAGTTCACTCGTCTCATCACACCCGACTTCCGGTTGGCAGCCTGGTTGGCGTGAATGATCCCCTTGCTTGCGGCCTTGTCGAGCGCGCGGGAGACGCCCTGGGCGCGCTCAGCGGCAAGCGCGGTGTCACCCGCGGCAAGCGCTTCGTCCACTCTCTTCACGGCTGTCTTCAGTGCCGAGCGAACGGACTTGTTGCGCAGGGTGCGCTTGGCGTTGGTGAGAACTCGCTTCTTCTGGCTCTTGATGTTTGCCACTTAGGAATCCTTCGGTCGTCTGGCTTGCGTCCGCCCGACGGGCAGAGACGAACCCCGCGATATTAGCACACGCGATGTCAGCGGCCAAGACGTGTTCTTGCTGTGTTCGTGCTGGTTGTGATGTACGCATGCCGAGTCAAAGGCGGCGGTTGCGATACCTCACCGGTGCGCGGGCTACGGCGCGGGTTGTCGTTCGTCACGGGGTCACGCGGCACCCAGCTCGGCGATCCTCCGACCGGCGAGACATCCCGGAGACGGAACGGTGGTGGAGGCCGCTTGCCGAGTGGCACTATGCGTGCCCGACGACGCTGTGTGTATCGGCAGCCGTGCGTTCGGACTTCGGCGCGACTCGACCGCGTCTCGGCGACGAACGACTCTACGGACCCGCCAGAAGGTCCGCACGACCGTGCGTCCACCGCTTGCGCGCACCTTTCTTCCGAACGGACGCCGGAAGGGCGGATGTGACGGGTATCACAAGAGTACGGAGGAGGGCGTTCAACTGCGCCCACCATGCGCGCAACACGGAAGAGGTGAGGCGTGATGAAGTTGGCGAGGATGGCGGTCGCCCTCGCGGCGGCCGCACTGGCGATCGCGGCGGCCACGCCCGCGTTCGCCTGGAGCCCGCTCCCGGTGAAGCAGGATCCCCTGGTCTTCATGCCCGGCTCGCAGCCGGGCGACGTCCAGGGGATGGACAACACTTCCCGCTGCGAGAACTGCCACTCGGGCTACAACCCGGCCGTCGAGCCCGGCAGCAACTGGCGCGGCTCGATGATGGCGCAGTCTGCGCGTGACCCGCTCTGGCTCTCCTGCCTGACTGTAAGCGCGCAGGACGCCATCTGGGCCGTGGGCACGCCGAACGCCACCGACATCTGCATCCGGTGCCACGCGCCGGGCGGCTGGCTCGGCGGAAGGAGCGACCCGACGAACACCTCGGCGCTCACCGGCAACGACTTCGAGGGTGTGGAGTGTGACTTCTGCCACCGCAAGATCGACCCGTTCGCCAAGAACGGACAGCCTGATGTGCCCGCCGACACCGGCACGGCGGCGACGATGGCCCAGCAGACCTATCAGCAGAACATCCTGGACCTGAGCGCGCTGAAGCTCTTCGACGGCACGCCGTTCCTCAGCAAGACGACGTTCCTGCCGGTCTGGTACGGGGCCTTCCCCGCGTACATGGAGAACGGCGGCGGACAGTACTTCGTGGCCGCGAGCAGCGGTGCCAAGTACGGGCCGTACTGGGACGCTGACGCACGGCACCAGTTCAACTACTCGCGCTACCACAAGTCCAAGGAGTTCTGCCACACGTGCCATGACGTGAGCAACCCGATTCTGGAGAACGCCGTCGTCGATCCGCGGGGCTCCACGAAGTTCGCCCCTGCGAGCTACTTCCACGTGGAGCGGACCTCCAGCGAGTTCTTGCTCTCCGCGTACGGCTCCGGCGGTTCGGCCACCACGTCCATCACTGGTGTGCCGTTCGCGAACAAGTGCCAGGACTGCCACATGCGAGACGTCACGGGCGCCGGCTGCAACAAGACCGGCGCGCCGATCCGCTCGGACCTTGCGCTCCACGATCTCACTGGCGGCAACACGTGGATCCCCGGGATCCTGGCGAGCGCGGACCCGACCTGGGCCGGTTACGACGCCTACAACTACGCAATCCTGTCGGGCGCGAAGTACGCCGGCGCGAAGATCGACGTCGGCGGGCTCTACGGCTTCGGCGACGAGCTCGACCGCGGCGTGAAGCGCGCCCAGGATCAGCTCAGGAGTGCCGCTTCGCTCTTCGAGGTCGGCAACACGGCGTCCGACGTGACGATCCGCGTCCGCAACAACACCGGGCACAAGCTGATCTCCGGCTTCCCGGAGGGGCGTAGGATGTTTCTCAACGTGAAGTTCTACGACGCCGGCGGCGCTCTCGTCGGCGAGGTGAATCCGTACGCCCCGCTCGTGAAGACGACGAACGCGCAGGGCAACGACGTCTACGTCTCCGGCGGCGACATCACCGCCAAGACTGAGGCGCTGGTGTGGGAGGCGGAGATGTCCTCCTCACTCACGGGCGAGACCAAGAGCTTCCATTTCGCTCTCGCCACCAGCCGCCACAAGGACAACCGCATCCCGCCGAAGGGCTTCCGCATCGCGGACGCCGCAGCGAGGATCTCTCAGCCCGTCTGGAACGGGGCGGACGCGCCTGGGTACTTCACCGCCACGGAGTACGCGGGCGGGCACGACGACGTGACGGTCGCGAAGCCGGCCGGCGCGACGAGCTACGTGGCGACGCTCTACTACCAGACCACGAGCAAGGACTACATCGCGTTCCTGCGCGACGAGATCAACGGCACGGGAGGGACGCTCACCGGGACGGGCGCGGGCGGCGACGCCCCGTACCTGGCTCAGACCGACCCGTTCTTCGCGAACCTGAAAGGCTGGGGCAACGCGATGTGGGACCTCTGGGTCCACAACGGCGGCTCCGCGCCGGTCCAGATGGCGGTCCTGGGTGCCGCCCCGCAGCCGCCGACGCCCATCACGGCGGACCCGCCCACCAATGTGCGGGCGAGCTATAACCGCAAGGCGGGCAACATCTCGGTCACGTGGAACGCGCCCGCGACGGGCGCGAACGGCTACTACGTGTACCGGTCGACAACCTAGACGAAGGCGCACGCCAGGATCGGGACGGTGAACAACGGCGCCACGACGTCGCTCGCGGACAACGGACCGTTCTCGCCGGGCACCTACTACTACGTCGTGACGACGTACAGGACGGACAAGACCGGCATGGTCTACGAGTCCGCCTACAGCAACGAGGCTTCGGCGAGGATCCGCTAGACCTCGCACCGCTCCGCGTCGGCGGAGCGCACGGAAGGACCCGGTCGGATGATTCCGCCGGGACCCTTCCGTGTCAGGCCGGGTCTCGGGGCGGGCGGCGGTCCCGCTCGCCGATG
>JBBILP010000019.1:0-12743 GCA_037444885.1 Actinomycetota bacterium
TCGACCCCGGTCGCGCTCGGTATGCGCGCCGCGATAGGCGACGAGGCTTCCCGCCACGACCCCGCCGACGTCATCCACCTGCACTTCCCCTACCCGTGGGGTGAGGTCGCCTGGCTCTCGGCTCGCCCGAATCTCCCCAGCGTGCTCACCTACCACAGCGACATCGTGCGGCAGAAGGTCGCGCTGACAGCCTACAGGCCTTTCCTGCGCCGCCTGCTCGATCGCGTGGATGCCGTTATCGCGTCCTCGCCCAACATGGTGGAGCACAGCGAGTTCCTCGCTCCCATCGCCGAGAAGTGCAGGGTCATCCCATTCGGCATCGACATCTCCCGCTTCCTGCCCACGCCGGAGATAGAGGCGCGCGCTGGCGAGCTGCGTGGCGAGCGCGAAAGGCCGCTCGTGCTGTTCGTCGGCAGGCTCATCTACTACAAGGGAGTGGACGTGCTGGTACGTGCCATGGCCGAGGTGGATGCGGACCTCGTGATCGTCGGGACCGGACCGCTGGAGGGCCATCTGCGCGAGATCGCGACAGCGCGCGGGGTCAGCGAGCGCATCACGTTCCTGCCGCCAGTCGACGACATCGACCTGCGCGCCTGGTATCGCGCCGCCGACATCTTCTGCCTGCCGTCGGTCGCGCGTAGCGAGGCCTTCGGGCTCGTGCAGCTCGAGGCGCACGCGTCGGGCGTGCCTGTCGTGTCCACCCGACTCACCACCGGCGTTCCTTTCGTGAACCAGGACGGGGTCACCGGCCTCACGGTGCCCGTGGGCGATGAGGATGCGCTGGCCGAGGCGTTGCGCAAACTGGCCGAGGACGAAGGGCTGCGCAAGCGCCTGGGCGCGCAGGCGTTCGAGCGAGCGCACCGCGAGTTCACCATCGAGCGAATGGTGGACGAGACCATCGCACTCTACGAGGAGATCGTCTGATGTCCCGCGCCCGCTTCATCGCGCTCTCGCTGGTCATGGACGCGGTGTTCGTGAACGCGGGCATCGTGCTGGCGTTCCTCATCCGCTTCGGCGGCCATCTCCCGTCGTTCAACTTCGAGCCATACACGCGACTCGCGCCCTACATCACGCTGCTCTTCCTGTCCGCCTGCTACGTCTACGGGCTGTACGAGCCGGAGCGCACCGAGAACCCGTGGGCGCTCGCTCGCGCGGTGCTGCAGGCGGCGACCGTCGGCACTCTGCTCGTGCTCGGCCTCCTCTACATGGTCGGTCCCGAGTTCCAGTCATTCCCGAGACTCGCGCTGGTCATCGCCGCGCCCGCTCAGTCCGCCCTGTTGGTCGGGTGGCGCCTGATGTCGTTGCGCGTCACGCCTATCCGCTGGCCCGAGCAGCGCGTGCTGCTCGTCGGCGTGGGAAGTGTTGCGGTGGAACTCGCGCACGAGCTCGAGCGGCGAGCGCGCTGGGGCTATCACGTCGTGGGGCTTCTCGCACAAGACGAGGTGGAGTTCGCCGCGGTCGGCGAGGGGCGGGACGGTTTCGCCGTCCTCGGCGTCGCGGCTGACACCGCGAAGGTCGCCGCCGAGAACGACGTCGACCGTGTGATCGTCGTTTCCCCGATCGCGCTTCGCGAGCTCGTGGAGGACCTCGCTGTCCGCGAGGAAACCAACGTGCGGGTGGATGTGGTGCCCGAGCTCTACGAGGTGTTCATCGGCACCGTCGACAGCATGATCAGCGACATCCCGCTCATGGAGATCACTCGCCGCACCGTGCCACCCTACTTCCTCGCCATCAAGCGCATGGCCGACGTCATCGCCGCCGCTTCCCTGATCCTGGTGCTTAGCCCGGTCCTGTTGCTCTCGGCCCTCGCGATTCTTGCCACCATGGGTGCGCCCGTGCTCTTCTCTCAGGAGCGAGTCGGCAAGGACATGCGCGTCTTCCGCGCTCTCAAGCTGCGAACGATGGTCCGAGAAGCCGAGAAGGATACCGGCCCTGTCCTCGCCGCTGAGGACGATGCTCGCATCACGCCGGTCGGACGTTTCCTTCGCCGCTATCGCATCGACGAACTGCCGCAGCTCATCAACATCCTCGGCGGGGACATGAGCTTCGTGGGTCCTCGGCCAGAGCGGCCGTTCTTCGTGGAGCAGTTCGTACGCGACATCCCCGGCTACAAGGAGCGCTTCAGGATCAAGCCGGGAGTGACGGGATTAGCCCAGGTAAACGGGTCCTATGCGACCACTCCCGAGCGCAAGCTGAAGTATGACCTCATATACATGTATCATCAGAATCTGCCCATGGACGTCCAGATCATCATCGAGACATTGCGCGTCGTCCTGACGGGCCGAGGCGCGCGTTAGGAGGACGGGTGGCGAACCCATCGAAGAAGGCTGCCGGAAAAGGCAGCCGCGGAGCTGCGGCGCGCCCGGCGAACAGCGCCAAGGGCGCCCCGCGGTCCGGTGGTCCCGCCAAGCCCTCAGCTGCCTTCACCAGCGGAATCGGCGCTCTCGCAGGTCCGGACAAGGTCTTGTGGTGGTGCCTCCATCTGCTGGTGTTCCTCGTTCCGATAGGGATGGCGAACATAACGTTCCTCGGGTTCTCCACGCCGCTGACGTACGACCAGTTCGACATCATCAAGATATTCTTCATGCGGGCGATCACGTTGGTGGCGGTGGGCGCGTGGGCGTGGAAGGCGCTCATGCAGGGCGGGCGCATCAGGCTGACCAGTTCCGACTGGCTGATCGTCGCGTTCCTCGCGTGGGTGGCGATCACGACGGTTCTTTCCATCCACTGGCCGACGGCGCTGTTCGGGAAGTACCGCCGGTTCGAGGGGCTGGTCTCGTTCGTCAACTACGCGGCGGTCTTCTTCCTCGCGGTCCAGATCGTGGACAGGCCGTCGCGCATCAGATCAATCGCGAACACTCTGTTCTACTCCGGCACGATCGTGGCGTTCTACGGCGTCATGCAGTATCTGGGCGTCGACCCCGTCAGGTGGGGCAGCCTCCCCTTCGAGGAGCAGCGTGCGTTCTCCACCTTCGGGAACCCGGACCTGCTCGGCGGCTTCCTGCTGTTCCCCTTACCCATCGCGCTCGCCCTCGCCCTCTCGGAAGAAGAGAGAACGTGGCGCATCGTGTACTGGGTCGGCTTCCTCATCAACGTCGCGTGCTGGCTTACCGCCTTCGTTCGCGGCGCCTGGATAGGTGGCGTGGTGGCGCTGGCTATCCTTGCCTTTGCCGCCTTCCGCGGGCGCTCTCGGCTGAACGTGGTGGACTACTCGTTCGCTGGAGCGATAGCCGTCATAGCGGCGATCATCGTCGTGCGGAGCCTGTCCGCCGAGAGCGAAGTGCTCAACGTGGTCGCGCGCATCAAGTCCATCTTCCACTTCAGCGCGGGAAGCGCGGCAACCCGGTTCATGATCTGGGAATCAGCGATCGCCGCGGTGAAGGACAGCCCGATCGTCGGCTTCGGAGCGGATACGTTCAGGCTGCTGTTCCCGAAGTACAAGACGTACGAGTACGTGGCCGCTGCGGGCTACCTCTCCGTAGCCGATAACGTGCACAACTACCCACTCCAGCTCGCAACGGGCATCGGGATCCCAGGCGTCCTGCTCATGTATGCGACGTTCGCCTGGACCGCGGTGAAGTCGGCGGGCGCGGCGTTCGCCAAGGACAGGGGCGGCGAGAGACTTCTGCTCGCAGGGTTGTGGGCGGCGTGCGCGGGCTACATCGTCCACCTCCTCTTCGGACTCTCGGTCACCGGTTCGACGGTCTTCCTTTGGCTCTGCATGGCGATGCTGCTGACACCGGTCGCGCGGTCGGTGAACGTGAGCGCACCGGGCTGGGGAACGCTGGCGGCGGTACTCGTAGTGGTAGCGGTGGCTGCGGCATCCGTCGGCAACGTCGTGTATCTCGCGGCCGATCGCGCCTACCTGCGAGCGCGCGTGGTCAGCCAAGGAGTGATGCGTATCCAAGACGTCGAGCAGGCCATTCGCCTCAATCCGACCAACGACATGTACCGCTCTGAGCTCGGGCTTGCCTATCAAGACGTCTTCTTGCAGCTGGCGAGCGAAGCTCAGACCGTGCGACAGCAGGGCGGCGACCCGACCCAGCTGCAGGCGCAAGCGACCCAAGCGTTCGCCATGGCGGAGAAGGCGTACAAGGACGTGATTGAGTTCGTGCCCACCGAGTACGACAACTACGTTTTCATCTCCAACCTCTACAACGCCGGCGCCGACCTCCTCGACAGGAGATACCTGCAGCAGGCCGTCGAGTGGGGACAGAAGGCGGTGGAGGTGGAGCCATTCGGGCCGGCGGCGCGATTCCAGCTCGCCTTGGCCTACTACCGTCTGGGAAGGATGGACGAGGCGAGGAGCGAACTCGAAGAGGCGACGCAAATGGATCCCGCGTACGCCGATGCGCAGATGTTGTTGGGCGACATGTATCGCGACGCCGGAGAGTACGAGAAGGCCAAGAAGGCCTACGAGGCGGCCCTGTCCATCAAACCCGACGATCCTCGAGCGACGAATGCGCTGAACGCGCTTGAGGCCAGCATGGCGGCCACAGCAACGACAACGCCGCCGTCAAGCGGACCCTAGGAAGGAATGAGCGCCATGCACGGGTCGTGCCCTGGCGCTGCGAAAGGGGGACTGATGACGCCTGAACACGTGCCGTCGGCCACCATCGGCCGGCTGCCGATCTACCTGAGATGCCTCCTGCAGGCGCAGGCGATGCGAATGCCCGTCATCAACTCGGTGGGAATCGCCGACATGGCGGGCGGCAACGCGGCGCAGGTCCGCAAGGACCTATCCTACCTAGGAGAACTCGGCACGCGGGGTCTCGGGTACGACGTCGAGGGGCTCATCAACCACATCTCGAAGGTGCTTGGCATCCACGAGTGCAGGCGGGTGGCCATCGTCGGCTTCGGGCGACTGGGCAGCGCGCTGCAAAGCTACCCGGGATTCGAGGAGCGAGGGTTCACGATCGCCGCGGTCTATGACGCGGACCCGGAGAAGATAGGCACGAGCGCGGACAAGCTCCAAGTACGCTCGATCGACGAGCTCGACAGGTGCGTGGAGGAGCTCGGTGTGGAGATAGCCATGCTTGCGGTCCCCGCCGAGAAGGCCCAGGCCGTGCTCGACAGAGTCGTCGCCGCTGGCGTGAGAGCGATACTCAACTTCGCCCCCGTCCGTCTTGCGGCCCCACCCGGGGTCGAGATACGCCAGGTGGACCTTGCCGTGGAGCTGCAGATACTCTCGTTCCACCTCAATCGCATGGAGGGGCGTGGGTGAGCGACGTTTCCGACGACACCCGCACCGACCCGCTCGAAGGCGACGAACCACTCGAGGGCGACGACCCGCTCGAAGGCGACGAACCGCTCGAAGGCGAATCGGAGGACCGCGGTTCGCCGAACACGGTTCCTACCTGGCTTGCCGGCTTGGTGCTTCTGCTCTTGCTGCTGGTCATGGGACTCGGCGGGTACATAGTCAGAGGCCTTATCTCGCCGGACCGCGCTTCCTCTCCGCAAGAAATCGAGATCGCCAAGTGGGAAGCCGTGGTTCGCTCGGACCCCGGAAGTCCGGACGCTCGACTGAGTCTCGGCTACGCGTACCAGCTGGCGAAGAAGTACGACAAGGCGATACGCGAATACGATCTCGTGCTTGAGGCCGATCCTAACAACACGGCCGCCCTCTACAACAAAGGCATCATCCTCAGGGACACGGGCAAGCTGAAGTCCGCCGAGACCGTGCTATGGGACGTGCTGGAGGTACAGCCGGACCATGCGCTGGCGGCCAAGGCGCTGGGCGAGTACTACGCAGGCAAGCGGCAGTACCGGTCGCTGCTCGTCGCCGTTCGCCCCGTGGCCGAGGCTAAGCCGGAAATGGCAGACCTGCAGTACCTGCTCGGACTGGCGTACGAGAACCTCGGGCAGAAGGACTTGGCGCTCACGAGCTACGAGCGGGCGCTCAAGTATGCGCCGGACATGAAGGAGGCTCGCGAAGGCGTGCGGCGATTGAAGGGCGAGAAGTGATGGAGCCCGCCGAAAGCGTTGGACGCACCAAACGCGCAGGGCTGTTCCAGCGCGAGATCTCTGCGCGCAAGGCGTTCGGGATCATCGCCGCGATTCTCGGAGTAATTCTCCTGGGTCTGGTGATATTCCTGGTCTTGCGTTCGTTCTCCAGCGGATTCAGTGTCCGCGGCGGCGAGGCCAAGGCGGGCATACAGCCTATCCTGACCATCACCGGCCCGGGCAAGGGTCCGAACCCCACCTTCTCAAGACCGCTGGGCGCCGCGTTCGGCGAAGACGGCCGCATCTATGTGGCGGATACGGGCAACAACCGCGTGTGCGTGTTCGACCGTCGAGGCAGATTCCTCTTCGAGTTCGGCGGGTTCGGGGTGGGGAAGCCGCTGCCCGGCGCGCGCAAGACGTGGACTCCGGGCAAGCTCAACTACCCGATAGGGATAGACATCGACGACTCCGGGAACGTGTATGTCGCCGATTTCCGCAACGACCAGATACACGTCTTCGACTCCGAGGGAACCTACATCTCTTCCTTTCCCGAGAACACCAGACCCACAGGCAAGGGGAGCTCGGGCCAGGACGGCCAGGGGATAGCCGTTACGGACGTGACGGTCTTCGGCGACCGGGTGTACGCCACGGATACGTATCAGGTCTTCGTCTTCACCTCTACCGGAGAACTGATAGCGCAGTTCGGGAAGCCGGGGGGCGGTCCTGCCGACCTCGATCACCCGAACGGCGTTGCGGTCGGCCCGGACGGCACGGTCTACGTGTCGGACTCCAATCACAACCGGATTGTCGCCTTCGATCGCCGGTGGCGCTTCTCCTGGAATCTCGGCACGCCGATGGGCATCACCAAGGAGAAGACGGACAGCGAGTTCGGCCTGCCACGAGGGCTGGCGGTGGCGGACGACGGGTCCATCTTCGTTGCCGACGCGTTCAACTTCGAGATCGTGCACGTCAGCGCTGAGGGTAAGGTGCTGGCTCGCTACGGCGAGCGGGGCGTGGAGGCGGCCCAGCTGAACTTCCCGAACGACGTCGATGTGCGCCGGAACGACCTGCTCGTGACCGACAAGGAGAACGACAGGGTTCAGGTAGTGAGGCTCGTTGGCCGATAGGCAAGAAGTGACGGCAGAAGTGCCGCTGCAAGACTTGTTAATGCACGCGGGGGGCTGATATGCTTTGTGCGGCTGGTCCCATCTCTGTTGGCCCTGACCCTTACTCGGACGGGTAGGCGTATGCTCTCTCGGTCCTCGATGTTCATAGGGACGCTCCTCGTCGCCCTGCTCGCGGCGGTGCCTGCGGCCCACGCCTACAAGGAGACGACGGCCACCATCTCGGCCAGCGACTGCGTTGGCTGTCACGGTACCTCCACCGTCAACATCGGAGACAACGACGCCGGGCGGCAGGGTCCGCATGGCACATACTCCACGGCATCGCAGAAGTGCAAAGTGTGTCACTCAGTGCACGCCGCGACTGGCGGCGGGTTCAAGCTCCTGCCTGCGGCGACCATCAAGGCGACGTGCGAGGTCTGCCACGACGGTACGGGCGGACAGGGCGTCTACGGCGTGCTCGCGGCCCGTGGCGTGACCAAGGTCGCCGATCACAGCATCGATACCACCAACGTAGTGCCCGGAGGCAACGCCGCGACGGGCGGGTCGGCTACCGCGACCTTCCTCGGGCAGAGCGGGAGACTGACCTGCAGCGATTGCCACAGCCCGCACGGCGCGAGAGTAGTGGCGTCGTTCACGGGCGACCGCCGCAGACTGACCACCGATACCGCCGGCTACAGCAGCAACAGCCTGCTCAAGCAGCGCCCGACGAGTTCGACCACGACCGTCACCGTGTACGGTTCGGACTGGTGCGGAACCTGCCACAAAGGACGCCTCTCCGGAGGAGCGGTGCACAACCATCCCGTGGACAGCCTCGCAATCACCACCACACCGTTCTACTACGAGAACGTCGCTCGGGTCACCGGCACCGGTCAGTTCACGACGAACCTCGGCACGCTCGGTCAGAACAACTTCGGCTACGTGATGCCGTTTCCGCGTACGGCCCAGCAGTCGGGCCACAGGCCGATATGCCAGCAATGCCACGAGGACGTGCGCAACGTCGGCGACACGACCTACGGCACGATCGTCGCGGGTGAGGTCTACAACGGCGCTTCCACCGACGGCACGCCTACGACCGGCAATCCTCGCTTCCAGGTCTTCCCCCACGAGTCCCAGAACCCGTACTTCCTGCTCGAGACGGAAGACGATCTTTGCACCAACTGCCACGACCCGAACATGCAGCTTCCGTAGCTGCTGGCCGAGGGTTGTCGTGGATCGCGAATCCAAGGCGGTCTCCGGGCGGCAAGCGACCACCCCGACACAGCCGCGAGTCGCTCGACTCGGACTCACCTTTCCGCCTTCGCGGACGTATATTGTACGTACGATGTCTTGTGATGCGCGTCACAGATACTCGCGCATTAACAGCCGATAACGAACGTGACGACGTGCATCCGCACGTCTCTGCGCGCGCACGGACCTGGGGAGGTCGAGTACGGTGAAGGGAACGAGGAGTTGGCGACTGAGGTGGCCGGTCGGCGTCCTCATCGCCGTCGCGCTGGTCGCCTCTATCGTGGGTGCAACCGGCACGATAGCGACGGCGGGACCGCAACCGGTCGTCATCGGCGGTCATCGGCCTGAGGCCCCCGCGGTATCGGGCACTCGAGCGGTCTGGGCGGACCGACGGTTCGGGTCATACGACATCTTCATGTATGACTTCACCACCCGTCAGACCACGCGAATCACGAATTCCGGCGCGGATGAGATGATGCCCGCCATCGACGGGGACACCGTCGTGTTCGTGACCTACGCGAATGGGAATGCCGACATACTCGCGTACGACGTGGTGTCGAAATCGACCAAGGTCCTCTGCAACGCCGTCGACGACCAGATCAATCCGTCGGTCTCCGGCCGTTGGGTTGTCTGGGAGGACTACCGGACCGGCTACAATCCAGGCATCTACGGCTACGACCTTCTTGCCGACGCAGCCCTCCCCGCTGCCATAGAGTCAGGCTACAACCAGCCCAAGAAGCGCCCCAGGGTCTCCGGCGACCTAGTCGTGTGGGAGGATTTCAGCAAGCAAGCGATAGGCGCCGGGCTGGATCCCGACGTCAAGGTGTACAGCTTCGCGACCGGCACATCCAAGTTCGTGGCGAACTCACCCCAGCCCGAGTCGTGGCCTTCCACCGACGGACGCTACGTCGTTTGGGCGGCGCGGTCCGGCGATGATATCGACATCAAAGGCTACGACAACCAGACGGATACCTCGTTCTCGGTCCGCAGCCAGCCGGGCGAGCAGGCGCTGCCCGTGGTCTCCGGTGGGATCGCGTACTGGGTAGACAACTCGGGTGGCAGGCTGCACATAGACACCTACGACATCGCCGCCAGGCGATTCGCGCCGTTCAACTCTTATAGCACCGGCGATATCTCCTCCTTCGCCGCGTCCGGCGGGAACAGCGCATGGCTCGAGCGAGCCAGCTCTCGGTGGATGATCAGGGGCGTGTTCGATGGCTCGTCGCAAGGGTCCGGCTTCTCGCTCGGCCGAGGACTCACATTCGCCCAGGCGTGGTCACCGTTCCGGCTGGCCCGCATATCGACCGGTGGCGACAACGAGCGCCCGGAAGTCGTCCGCACGTCCGTGCGCAACGGTGACCGCGACGTAGCTCCTGACGCGACGATCTCCCTGTACTTCTCGAAGGGACTGAACGCGAACACCGCGACCAAAGACTCCATCCGGCTGGTCGACGCCAAGACAGGCAGCGCCGTGCGCGCGACCCTGCGCTACTCGCGGCTCGCCAAGGCCGCCACCATCAAACCCACCTTGCCGCTGCTCGCCGGTACGTATCGCGTAGAGGTGGCAAGCAGCGTGTCGGACGGCGTCGGAAACACCATGGCGCTGCCGAAGACGATAGTGTTCGCGGTCGGCGGAGCACCGCTCGCGGATACGACGCCGCCGTCTCAGCCAGCCAAGCCGCTGGCGCGCGTAGAGGGGACGACAAGCGTCACGGTCACCTGGCAGGCTTCGCAGGACCTGGAGTCCGGCGTGGCCAACTACTTCGTCGTGCGCTATCCGTTCATCGGATCGGCGGGGACCACGGTGGCCACGGTGGGCGGCGGCGCGACCTCCGCGACGTTCGCCAAGGGCGCCACCGAGACAGTACCCGCGAAGTACACCTACTACTACCGCATCCGAGCAAGAGACGCGCAAGGCAACATGTCGAGCTTCTCGGCGTACGCGCCAGCAGACCCACACGGCACGCAGGCGGGCGCGCAGGCGGCGGTGTGCTCTATGTGCCACAACGTGCATGGCACCACCACCGGCAGGCAGGGACTGGGGTCTCGCTCTGCGGGAGCATGTTACGAGTGCCATGGCAAGACCAACGCCGACTACCCGCCCAACACCGCCGCATACGGCTACGGCTCGACCAAGGACATCCAAGCGGCGTTCGGCGATGACTCGTGGATCGCGACTGGTGGTCCGGACGTCACCGGCAGGACAATCCATCGCAACTCGGTGATGTCCACATCGCAGCGCGAGTGTGTCGGGTGCCACTCGCCACACAGGCGCCCCTACAACGCGCCGAACGACGTGTATTCGGCAAGCACGAGCTACAGCAAGCTGCTTCGCGGAGATGCGTCGCTGCTGACGACGGCGTACAGCACGGATGCCGTTCCATTCGACAACCGCTTCTGCTACTCATGCCACGGCGCGAGCGCGTTGTCGTACATGACCGGCATCGCGGGAGCCCAGGCGTACAGCAACGCCGGTGGCGACCACCAGACCGGGTTCGACGCCAGCGCGCACGCATCCAACACCGTGCTCTTCACGCAGCGCGCCAGCAACGACCCGGGGCCGCAGATCTCGTGCGCAGCTTGCCACAACGAGCACAAATCACCCAACCAAGGCCTCACAGACTACCGGCGCTCCAACACGGCGTCGGCGACGTATAGCCAGTCCGGGCTGTGCTTCGGTTGCCACAACGCCAGCTCTACCGAGACCCGGAGCGTGGGCACGAAGCCGTTCGCGTGGAACGGGCGCGACGTCAAGGCGGAGTTCACGACTCGGGTGTCGAGGCACCCGTACGCATCCGGAAGTGGACGGTGGATCGACACGACCGGCACCGTCTTCACCCAGACCACGCAGGCCGAGTTCAGCACGAACACCACCTTCCAGACGGTCGTCAACACCGCCGACGGGAACGGCTCGGTCGTGCTCGGCACATACAGCTCCACCGACCCGCGCCCGCCCGCGCCCTACCTGTTCGTGCAGCCCGGCTCGTCCACCCGGTTCGACTCCTACAAGGACGGGGCGGCGGCGTTCAACACCGACTTCACGCCCGCCGCCCCGCCAGCCGCACCGGGCACCGGGGCCTCGGCCACGCGCGCCGGAGGCCGCATCTTCGCCTACCAGGGCGGCAACTCCAACGTCTTCCGCGTCTACACCCCGCCCGACAACACGAACAACGTAGGTGCGTGGGGGACCACCACCAACGTCTGGCAGAACGTGGGCACGGGCTCGGACCTCGCGGTCGACACCTCCCACGACTACCTGTGGGCGCTCGCCGGCAACTACAGCCCCGGCGGCGGTGACGGCCAGACCAACATCCGTCGCACCACCTCCACGAGCACGCCGCTGGCGTGGTTCCAGACCACCGACCCCGACGGCCCGGCCTTCCGCGTCGGCGGCACTCGCCTGCGGCTCTCCGGCGGCGCGGCGCTCGTGTGGGCGCCCGCGGCCGGCACGCGCGCCGAGAGGCTGTACGTGATCAACCGCGACGGCAGCAACGGGGCCACGCGCGACGGCGACCTCTACTACTACGACAATCCCGACGCCGCCACAGGCTCCACCAACTGGACCGACACCAACATCGCGATCGGGCGTGCCGACAACGGCAACGACACGGGCACCCGCATGGTCTACTTCCGGGTCGGCACAACGGACTACATCTTCGCGATGCGCGGCGGCGCCAACCTCGAGTACCTCGTGCGTCTCGAGAGCAACGGCACGCACACCACGCTCGACAACGGGACCGCCAACCCGTTCGGAGCCAACATCGCTGACGGAGCGGCGCTGGTGTGGAACGGCGACACCACCGCCGCGGGCTTCCGCCTCTACGCCACCCGCGGGAACAACTCGACGTCCTTCCGGGTGGGCGCATGGGATCCGGCCGCCAACGGCGGACAGGGCGGGCCGTCCTGGAGCGCCGGCCCCTCGCTCGGCGCGAACGGGGCGGCGGGCGGCTACATGGAGTACGTCAACGCGGACCTCACGCCCGTCGTGACGTCGCTCTACCACGCGAGCGGGAATGTGACCTCGACGGAGATCGTACCGCCAGGGCCGCCGATCGCGTGGGGTACCCTCTCCTGGACCGAGGTCGAGCCCGCGAACACCGCGATGTCGGTGAGGGTGCAGGGCTACCGTCCGGGTCTCGGCATCTGGGAGGACCTCACCACGGCTACCACGAGTCCCGTCAATCTCAGCGGCTACTCGGCGACCACCTACACCAAGCTCCGCCTGGTCGGGATGTTCACAACCGGCGACCCCGCTAGCTCGACACCCAGGCTCGACGATTGGGCGGTCACCGGTACATGGAGCGAGTACCAGACCGGCGCGATGGTGGACGGGCCGCCACAGACGGCCTTCACCCAGACCACGCAGGCCGAGTTCAGCACGAACACCACCTTCCAGACGGTCGTCAACACCGCCGACGGGAACGGCTCGGTCGTGCTCGGCACATACAG